>CAXHAW010000237.1:0-3602 GCA_964014525.1 uncultured bacterium | reverse complement strand
TACACAGGTAGGATCGTCGGCAGCGTCAGATGTGTATAAGAGACAGATTTCGTTCCGCGATGCTGCGGGGCGGGAAATCTGGACCCCCGGGCTCCGGGATTCAGGCAGGCTAGACGTCGGCCGGCTGACTCGAGGCACTTATTTGGTTGAGGTACGCCATGCGCACGGTGTCGCAGTCGAACGCCTTGTCATCAATTGAATCAAGAGGGCATTACATTTCACACAATGCAAGAGGACACCATCTTGACGACGAGGGATGGAGCGGTCATGACACTGACCCTCAATCGACCCGCGGCATTCAACAGCTTCACACGCCCAATGGCTGCAGCCCTGCAAGCCAGACTTGATGAAGCGGCCAACGACAGCGCTATTCGCTGTGTTGTCCTGACCGGGAAGGGCAAGGCGTTCTGCGCCGGACAAGACCTGAAAGAGGTGACCGCCGCAGACGCACCGCCATTGGAAGACTTCGTTCACAGCACATACAACACCACGGTAAGGAAGATGCGGGCACTGCAAAAGCCCTTGATTTCTGCAGTGAATGGTGTCGCTGCTGGAGCCGGCGCCAACTTGGCCCTCGCTGCGGACTTGTGCGTGGCTGCGGAGGGTGCCAAATTCATTCAGGCCTTCTCCAAAATCGGCCTTATTCCCGACAGCGGCGGCACCTGGATGCTGCCTAAGCTCATCGGCCTGCAACGCGCAACCGCCCTCGCCTTTTTGGGTACACCTGTGGTCGCCTCCGACGCTGTGACCATGGGCATGATTCACCGTGCGATCCCGGATTCAGAATTCGAAACAGAAGTCACGGCCTTGGCAAAGACACTCGCCGGCATGCCCACACGGGGCCTGGCGCTTACGAAGGCCGCATTCAATTCCGCATTCGAACAAGGCCTAGACGCCCACCTCGACACCGAGATGAAACATCAGGCAGAAGCCTCACGTACAGACGATTACGCAGAAGGGGTGGCCGCGTTCCTCGAAAAGCGCAAGCCCGCCTTCCAAGGACATTGATTCATGGCAAAAAACACCTGGACTTCCTGCACGGATCGCCTGCCCCAAGACGGGCAACGGGTGCTTGGGGTGGTCCCCGGAAATGAAGTCCTTCTGCCCGGCAAGGCCCGATTCGAAATGCGCGAGGTACTCGTCCTGCGCTTTATGGAGAATTTCTTTGCGGCTCAACCCGACAAGGCAGACGCCCATGGACGCCACTTCTGGAGTGGTGAGGGGGCATCAAACCAGTACTTCGAGGCGGTCACCCACTGGATGCCAATGCCTGAAGCACCCCCCGCCTCCAACGAAGACGATGCGTCCTGAAATCAGGTGCCCTTGACAGGAAAGAATTGACCTGCAATGCCCACAAAAACATGGCTTCTGCCTCTGATTTTGATGGTGTACACCGAAGCCAAATTGAGGTCTTGACGTTCAGCAAGCTGGCTGCCCGCGGCTCCAGCGATCTGCCCTAGACCCTTCCTGAAAGCTTGGCCCAATTCAGACTCTCCTAGAGCATCATCGGCCAATTCGGTCTGGACGTATTCGGCCAGGAAGACACTGAATGCCTCGTGCCCCGGATTGGTCCAATACAGTCCACCTGACGCTATTGCGATGAGCAGGATGAAGTTTCGAATGAATGTCATGGGGCGTTGAGAATCTGAAATGCTTGTACAGCATACAGGGCTGCAGTCTCGGTTCGAAGGCGATGCTCACCAAACGTGACCGGCGTAAAGTTGGCCATGGAAAAAGCCTCGATTTCAGAGGGTGTAAAGTCCCCCTCTGGACCGATGGCGATGAGGGCATCCCGGCCTATGGGCATGGCCTGCTTGATGGTCTGACGCTCCCAATCAGGATGCTCGGGAACGGGGCAATGCGCAAGGCCCAACCATGGCATTTCCTCTGATTTCGACAGGGACTCCAAGGCGTCTTGAAGGGAGATGGCAGACAGGAGCTCAGGGAGCCAAGCCCGACGACTCTGCTTCATGGCTTCGGCAAGGGTGCGTTGCCAACGCTGTGGCTTTTCCACCCGACGTTCACTTCGTGAAGTCCATATTGGTTGGATGCGAGACACCCCGCACTCACAGGCCTTTTCAAGAAACCACTCGAAGCGATCGGTGTGTTTGGTTGGCGCGACCCACAGGGTAAGGTGATGTGCAGGCTCCGGATGGCATTCCGGAGAACCGACTTGCAGCAGGGCCTCTCGCTTGCCCACCGAGACCACCTCAGCAGGAAATACGGCACCGCGTCCGTCGGCAAGTTCAATGGTGTCGCCCGGCTTGGCTCTCAGAACCTGACCAAGATGGCGGGACTCTTCTGCCCCCAACTTGTGGGGACCCAAGGCGACGTTGGGGGCATAAAACCGGCGCATGGAACAAAGAAAAAGCGGCGGAACGTCCTGAGGACCTCCCGCCGCTTTGTCCATTCACAAACCAAAGTCAACTCATGACCGCCAGAGAAGCGGGAGACGCATTGCGCACCGAATCCGCCACGCCTGCTGCGAACTGGACAAAGTTGGCATTGAACCTCCTCACCAACTCCTCCGCTTGGGCATCATAGGCACCTGAATCCTGCCAAGTAGAACGGGGAGACAATAATGCCGAGTCCACATTGGGAGCCGCAAGTGGAACATCCCAACCAAAACGCTCACAGCGATTGAATTCCACATGGTCCATGTTTCCATTGAGCACAGCCGTCAGCAATGAACGGGTGTCGCGAAGGGCCATCCGATGTCCAATGCCGTGCGGTCCTCCCGTCCAGCCTGTGTTGACCAACCACACTTGCGTCCCATGGGCTTCTAGACGGTCACCGAGCATGTCCGCATACCGGCCTGGATGCAAAGGAAGGAAGGGGGCCCCAAAGCAAGCACTGAACACAGTGGTGGGCTCATTCACTCCATCTTCAGTACCGGCCACTTTGGCTGTGTAACCACTGATGAAATGATACTTTGCCGTGGCGATGTCCATTCGTGCCAATGGAGGCAAGACACCAAAGGCATCACACGTGAGGAAAAACACGTGCTCAGGATGGCCTCCAAGGCCTTCCGGCTTTGCTCCAGCAATGTGGTGCAGCGGATAACTGACCCTCGTGTTTTGCGTGGTGGTAGAATCCCCGTAATCCGGCGTCACTGCGTCCGCAGCAAACCCGATGTTCTCCAGGAGGGCACCGTGGCGGATTGCACCGTGAATGTCCGGCTCACTTTGCGGATTGAGATCGATGGTCTTGGCATAGCACCCGCCCTCGAAGTTAAAAATGCCGTCCGCTCCCCATCCGTGTTCATCGTCCCCAATCAAACGTCGTGAAGGGTCGCTGGAGAGCGTCGTCTTGCCCGTCCCAGAGAGCCCAAAGAAGACCGCGGTCTTGCCATCCAAACTCTCATTGGCAGAACAGTGCATTGGGAGCACGTCGGACGCCGTAGGCAGCAGGAAGTTCATTGCACTGAACATGCCCTTTTTGATTTCGCCAGTGTAACCGGTTCCTCCGATGAGGATGCGCTTGTTGACGAAGTCCAGAACCGCAAAATTGCTCTGGCGTGTTCCATGCACTTCAGGGTCCGCCTTGAATCCGGGTGCACACAGTATGTGCCATTCCGGCACAAAGTGAGCAGACTCTTCTTC
>CAXHAW010000236.1:0-3653 GCA_964014525.1 uncultured bacterium | reverse complement strand
TTGTCCGTGTGGGTCTCCTTGACCGCCTCCAAGAGCTCCTCCATGGTGCGGTGCTCGCCATCGGTGTCCTTATATAGAGAAAACTTACCCGCGCGCTCAAAGAACTTTTCGTCCATGAGCATGCCGTACTCCGTGAAGACTTGGATGTCCTGCCACTTGGACGCGAAGTCCTCACGGTCGTCCTTGAACATCTTGGCGAGCTTGTCGCTGACCTTCTTGGAGATGTGCGAGGTGATCTTCTTCACGTTGGCGTCCTCCTGCAGGTAGGAGCGGGAGACGTTGAGCGGGATGTCCGGAGAATCGATGACCCCGTGGAGCAGCGTCAGGAAGTCCGGGACGATGTTCTCTACGTTGTCCGTGATGAACACCTGGTTGGAATACAGGTGAATCTTGTTGCGCTGGAGGTCCATCTCCTTCTTCAGCTTCGGGAAGTAGAGCACGCCCGTGAGGTTGAAGGGGAAGTCCACGTTGAGGTGGATCTGGAACAGCGGCTCCTCGAAGTTCATCGGATACAGCGTCCGGTAAAACTCCAGGTAGTCTTCGCCTTTGAGGTCGGCGGGCGCCTTGAGCCAGATGGGCTCGGTCTCGTTGACCACGCGGGGCACCTCCACGCCCACGCGCTTCACGTTGCCCTCTTCGTCCTTGGCGCCTTCGGGGTCGTCCACATACTCCGTCTTGGTTCCGGAGATCACGGGGACGGGCATGAACTTGCAGTACTTGTCCAGAATGCCCTGGATGCGATTGTCCTCGAGGAACTCAGCGCCTTCCTCTCCGATGTGCAAGACGATGTCCGTGCCGCGAAGCTGGTCCTCGGCGCGGCCGAGTGCCTTGAAGTCGTCTTCGGAGATGCCGCCCATCTCAAAGTTGGGTGAGCCGTCACAGGTCCACTTGACCGGTGTGGCCCCCTCGCGCTGGCTCCACGAGAGGATGTCCACCCGCTCGGCCACCATGAAGGCGCTGTAGAAACCGAGGCCGAAGTGGCCGATGATGGCTTCTTTGGCGTCGCTCTGGTCCTTGTACTTCTCCTGGAACTGCTCCACGAATTCCGTGGCGCCGGAGAAGGCAATCTGGTTGATGTACTTGTCGACCTCCTCTTCGGTCATGCCGATCCCGGCGTCGCGAATGGTCAGTGTCTTGGCTTCGCCGTCCAGAATCACGTGGACGTCGGCGCCGTCAGCGTTGCCTTCGATTTCGCCGACGCGAATCAGGGCCTTGCGCTTCTGTGTGGCGTCCACGGCGTTGGATACGAGCTCGCGGAGGAAGATCTCGTGGTCGCTGTACAGGAACTTCTTGATGATCGGGAAGATGTTCTCGGTCTGTACGTTGATCTGTCCTTGTTGCATGGTGGTGGGGTTTCCTGTTTGGTGGTGGTCAGAGAGCAAACGCCGTGCCGATGGGGTCCGACACAAAAAACCCGACGACCTGACAGGAGGTCACCGGGTTTTTCGTGTCAGGCTGTCAGCCCGTCAGTGCTTTATGAGGCGGCGAACCGCGCCGTTGTCCAAGCGCACGGTGTAGGTGCCGGCCACCATGCCGTTCAGGTCGACAAGGCCATTGGCGAGACCGCTTCCGCTGCCCACCACGCGGCCGGTGGCATCGTGCACCGTCCAGCTGTGTTGGCCTTCGAAGCGGAGCTGGCTTTCGCTCCGGGTGGGGTTGGGCCAAGCCGAGAAGCCCAAGGCTCCAGCCTCTGCCACGCCCACCGTTTCCACGGGACCAAACCGATACACCGTGCCATCAGCGGGGTGTGCGGAAAGGAAGGGCCCTTCGCCGTAGCCCCAGTCGTCGACGTTGGTTAGGGTTTGAAGGGTGGGGTCTGCTGCGTCGCCATCGAGCGCGTAGACATCGCCATCGTAGCTGAAGGGATCGAAACCGGAGAGGATGCCGGCAATCGCAGGTTCATCTTGGACAGTGAGGATCTCGGACGGTCCATAGTGGTACTCGATGATATCCAAAGCTTCATACAGGCGCAGCTGAAGGTTGACGTTGCTCAGTTCCTTCAGCGAGTCCTCCACGATTTCCTGGTACAGGCCCGCATTGGCCCACTCGATGACAAACACGCGGTCTCCTTCGACCCCCGAAGTTTTCCACCGGATGATGGAGGGGTCTGCGCCCGCAATGCCGCGGTCGGTCAAATCCAGGTTGGTGGGAATGAAGCCGTGCAGGAGTGGGAGCCCACTCTTGTCGTCGAGGGTTGCGCCCATCATGAGTGCCCCCACACCAAATTGGTCAAGGGAACTGATGACAGCACCATTCAAACTGAAGTCGAACCCCAATGGCACAGAGAACTCAGGGTCGTCCCATCCCTCGGGATAGTCATACTGGCTGGCCTCCAGGGCGGTGGCCTCGAGCAGGGGTGCGTAGGGTTGATTCAGCACCGTGATCTCAAAGGGAAGCTGTGCCATCACCGAGAATGGCAGCAGAAGGGCAAGGAGGCAGACGTGTTTCATAAGGGCGAAGTTCAGTCAGTGAGACCACTAACCCCCCATGGCGGTTGCACCAAGAAAACTGAAGTTGCTAAACCCCCAAGTCAATATCCAATTTCTGCGCGCCTTGTCGGCACACTGGCCATCAGAAGTTCGGCTTCAGGACATAGTTCTCGTAGAAGTCGTTGATGATGGCGACCGCTTCATCGGCCGTGTCCACCACGTGGATGAGGTCGAGGTCTTTGGCGCTGATCGTGGCGTTCTGCTCCAGCAGGGTGGCCTTGATCCATTCCATTAAGCCTTCCCAAAATTTTGTGCGGACCAAGACAATGGGGAAGCGCTTGGACTTCGCGGTTTGGATGAGGGTGATGGCTTCGAACAGCTCGTCGAGGGTTCCGAATCCACCCGGCAGGACGATGTAGCCCTGAGAGTACTTCATGAACATCACCTTCCGGACGAAGAAGTAGTCGAACTCAAGGCTCGTTTCCGGGCTGATGTATGGGTTGTGGTGTTGCTCGTGGGGGAGGTTCATGTTCAATCCCACCGAGACGCCTTCTGCCTCGTGGGCGCCTTTGTTTCCAGCCTCCATGATGCCGGGACCACCTCCAGTGATGACCCCATATCCGCTGTTGACCAGCTTCTGTCCGATTTCGGTGGCCAGCTTGTAATCTGGGTCATCGGGCGCCTTTCTGGCCGAGCCAAAGATGCTGATGCAGGGCCCCACCCGCTGAAGGCCTGCAAAGCCTTCCACGAATTCAGACATGATCTTGAAGATGGACCAGCTGTCGTGGGCCTTGATGTCGTTCCAGCTCCTCGGGTCGTTGTGCGATTTCATTGCCATCAAGTATAAGATAAGGAATTCAGGGTGACGTCAGGTTTTCTTCCTGCGCTGGAGAATCTCGCGAATGAATCCTGCGGTCGCCCCGACTGCCGCTTCGGCGACCGCTTCAGGGGTGCCTTGGGAGACAATGGTTCCCCCACCGTTCCCTCCCTCGGGTCCGATGTCGATCACATGGTCAGCATTGCATGCGACATCCAATTGGTGCTCGATCACCAATACAGTGTTGCCTTGGTCCACCAAGCGGTGCAAGACGTTGAGCAACATCTCTACGTCTTGGAAATGCAAACCCGTCGTGGGCTCATCGAGGATATAAAGCGTGTTGCCTGTGTCCTTTCTCGAAAGCTCCGTCGCTGTCTCTTATACACATCTCCGAGCCCACGAGACTT
>CAXHAW010000235.1:0-3656 GCA_964014525.1 uncultured bacterium | reverse complement strand
CGCGAGGCCGAGGTGGCTGAGGTGCTGGACTTGCGGCTCCACGAGCAGCTGACCCTGTACCAACCGGATGACCTGCCGTTTGAGCTTCATCAGCTCCCGGATGTTTTTACCCGTTTCCGAGGGAAGATGGAGAAGCGCAGTGAGGTTCGGGACCCGCTGCCGGAACCAGAATCCATGACGGTGCCCGATGGTTTGGTGAGTGATGCCGTGCCCACGCTGGCGGACCTCGGAGTCGAAGCCAAGGTGGCCGATGCCCGTGGCGTGCTGCCATTCAAGGGCGGAGCGACGGCCGCATGGGAGCGGTTGGACCATTACTTCTGGGACACGAAGAAGTTGCGTGTCTACAAGAAGACCCGCAACGGCCTGCTCGGTGCGGATTACAGCTCCAAATTCTCACCATGGCTGGCATTGGGCTGTATATCCCCCCGGGAAATCCACGCACAGGTCCGCGCATTTGAGAAGGAGGTGGAGAAAAATGAAGACACCTACTGGTTGATTTTCGAGTTGATTTGGCGCGATTACTTCCGCTACGTGGCCATGCGTTACGGCAATCGGATCTTCCACAAGAGGGGCATCAAGGAAGCATCGCCGAAGTGGAGACAGGACCGCCGTGTTTTTGAGGCGTGGTGTGAAGGCCGGACCCAATGTGATTTCGTCAATGCCAACATGCGGGAGCTCTCTGCGACGGGCTTCATGTCCAACCGGGGTCGGCAAAACGTGGCCAGCTATCTGGTGCACGACCTCGGTGTCGATTGGCGGTTGGGGGCCAGTTGGTTTGAGCACTTGCTTCTCGATCATGACCCAGCCAGCAACTATGGCAATTGGATTTATGTGGCAGGCGTGGGCAACGACCCGCGCCCCAATCGAAAGTTCAACACCGCGGGACAGGCCGAACGCTATGATACGGACGGCAAGTACCGCCGACACTGGAGCCATGCGACTTTGGAACTTGACCTACAATGACCCGCGGCGCCGTGCCGAGGTCCACGCCATTTCGGGTAAGCCCTTGGGGTTTTGGGCATCGCTTAAGGTGGGGGGGACAGGTTCTCCTCGCGCCGAACTGATTGGAGGTTCAGGAGAACTGCCCGCGCTTTTGGGCGCGGAGTCTGCCAAGACGGTTTGTAACTTTGAGCGCACCGCCGATGGCGCCATTCTTTATTTCCGGAGCCGGCTTGAGGTGTATGGCGCCCCCTTCTGCAAAGGGGAAATCAGCGGCATCACCCGCCTGCCGAAAGGTGGAGATGAGCAGATCAACATCTGGTGCGGCTGGACTGATTCAGATGGCCAAGCCCATTCGGGCAGCATCGAACTTCAGTGTTCCAAGGCCCATGCCGAACGCATGGAAGCATGGATTCGACTGTGGCTCATGGATTGAGCGTCGGGAGGGTGGTGTGAATCAGCCCTTCCAGTTGGCCATGCACACTTGGCCTTCGATTTGGAGGCGTCGGATGGCGTCCAGCTCGCGAATGACGGCGTCGAGGTCGCGTGCTATCGGCTTGAAGTGATAGGCTTGGTGCATGATGACGCCGTCCTTATCGAGGATGAAGAGGCCGCGGTTGCAGAGCAGGTTGGAGGTGGCGGTGAGGCGGCCGTATTCATCGTAGTCGAATTGGCCGTCAAGGGTGCCGAAACGGTCTGACACCATTCGGTTGGTGTCTGAGATCAGTGGAAAAGACACCCCTTCTGCGCCCCCCTCGGACTTCGGTGTTTTAAGGTACTGTGTGTGTGTGGCGGGCGCATCGGTGCTGCATCCGACCACAGCGGCTTCTCGGGCCGTGAAGTCAGTCAGGCGGCTTTGGAACGCTTGTACCTCCGATCCGCAGACCGAGGAAAAATCTTCTGGGTAGAAGAACAGAATGACGTACTGTCCGCGGTAGCGGTCGAGTGAGAATTCGCGATCCACTTTTCCGTTGATCAGGGCGGTGGCGGTGAAATCAGGAGCGGGGTTTCCAAGAAGAGGCATGGTGCGAAGTTGGGGATGAATGTGGACTAGCAGGCTGGGTGCTGACCAAAAGTTGACATGACGGTCATCGCTGCTGCGAATACCGACGATATCTTCGTGTAAATGGCAGAAGAAATTCGCAACCAGGCGGGGCGGCGTCGGAAGAAGGTGCTGGCTGCAGAAGACGAGTTCTTCAACCGTGAAATTAGTTGGTTGGCTTTCAATGAGCGGGTCCTGCAGGAGGCGGAGGATGAGAACATGCCGTTGATTGAGCGGATGCGATTTTTGGGCATCTTCTCCAACAATTTGGATGAGTTTTTTCGGGTGCGTGTGGCGGCCCTGCAGAGGTTGGCCTTGCTCGGAAAGCGCACCTCGACCACCCTCGGGTTCGGTGTCGACGAGACACTGAGCAGCATTCGGGGCAGGGTCATCGAATTGCAGGAGCGTTTCAATGCTGCCTTCGCGGAAGTGGAGCAAAAGCTGAGTCAGGAGGGCATTGAGCTTGTAAGCGAAGACGAGCTTGCCCCAGATCAGTTGCAATTCGTCCAGAATTACTTCGATGAGCGGGTTCGCTCTCAGCTGGTTCCCATTCTCATTTCAGATGTTGGCGTTCCAGAGCTCAAGGATGGCGCCATTTACCATGCCATTGCTTTTGCGGGTGAGGTGGCCAAGCGGGCGCGATTTGCCTTGTTGGAGTTGCCGGACCACCTGGACCGGTTCCTGGTCCTTCCCGAAAAGGAAGGCCGCCAGGGCATCGTCTTTCTCGATGATGTCGTGCGGGTTGGTCTGCCGCGACTGTTTTCCAATTTTCAGGCCAAATCGGTGAGTGCATATGCGATCAAAGTGACGCGGGATGCGGAGATTGACATGGACGATGATTTGTCCAAGTCGTTGCTCGAGAAGATGAAGAAGGGCATCGCACGTCGCAAGCAGGGGGACTACGTTCGGTTTCTATACGATGCCACCATGCCGGATGATCTTCGGAAGTTCTTGATCAAGAAGCTCCGCGTCGTTGATGAGGCAAGCATCATTTCGGGAGGCCGATACCACAACCGAAAAGACCTCATTGATTTTCCGGAGCTCGGGTCTCCAAACCTTGTGAATCGCAAGATGCGGCCCCTTCCTCATCGTCACCTCAACGGCCGTCCGAGCATGTTTGAGCAGATTGCCAAGCGTGACATTTTGCTTCACTATCCCTATCACGACTTCACCCAATTGACGGACTTTCTGCGGGAGGCGGCCATTGATCCCAAGGTCACGGCCATCCGTGTGAATTTGTATCGGGTGGCGAAGAATTCACACGTGATCAATGCCCTCATGAGTGCTGCGTTGAATGGGAAGGACGTTCAGGTGGTCATCGAACTGCAGGCCAGGTTTGATGAACGCAACAATATCAAGGTGACCCAGGCCCTTCAAGAGGCAGGCATTCAGGTCATTTTTGGAGTGGCTGGCCTCAAAACGCACTCGAAGCTGATTCTCGTTACCCGAAAGGAGGGCCGGGGAGAGCGGAAGTATGCGCACATCGGCACGGGAAACTTCAATGAGGCGTCGGCCAGGGTGTTTAGCGATTTGTCGCTCCTGACTGCGGACAGGCGCATTGCGGGAGAGGTGGATCGCTTGTTTCAGTTTTTTGAGCACAACTATCAGCGGGGCGTCTTTCGTCATTTGATTGTCTCACCGTACAGCACGCGGCGGAGGTTTTCCCAGATGATTG
>CAXHAW010000234.1:0-3664 GCA_964014525.1 uncultured bacterium | reverse complement strand
CCAGAGCAACGCCCAGCGGCTTTTCCGAAATTCGAGACCTGGCAGCGCCGCAGGAACGACAAGTAAACCATGGCCCGCGGTCCCTTTCACTTCAAGACCTTCACTGTCGAGCAGGACGGTGCTGCCATGAAGGTGGGAACCGACGGAATCGTGCTTGGATGCTGGACCAATGTAAAAGGAGCTCAACGCGTCATGGATGCTGGAGCAGGCAATGGATATGTCGGCATCATGTTGATGCAAAGAATGGAACGCGGAGGCAAGGTCATCGGTTGTGAATTGGAGCCCCAAGCGGCCACACAAGCAGCTGAGAATTATGCAACACAACCGTTCTCAGGATTAAGCGCAGAGGCATGGCAAGGGGCCATGCAAAACGTCCATAAAGCGATGCCCGAAATTGCAGGCCAAATTGACCTCGTGGTATCCAACCCACCATTTTTCAGGAACAAACCCAAATCACCCATAGAAGCGAGGAACCTCGCCAGGCATGACGATACACTCACGATGGGAGACATCGTCAAATCAGCTGCTGCTCTATTAAAACCGAGAGGGCGGCTGTGCACCATCTGGCCGCATGACAGGGTGGAGGAGTGGCACGCTTGGTCCACCGGATATCACTTTAGCCCCTCGAGATTGGTGCATGTCAAAACCATGCGCCATTTGGCGCCCAAGCGATTTTTGTCAGAATGGATTTACCATTCACCTGAGGACACAGTGTTACAAGAGGAGACACTCACTTTGGAAGGTGAGGCCACATTGGACTTTACTGAACAATACCTAAAAATGGTCCGTCCCTATCTCAGGGGAACCTGAACTGGGTCACTTCGTCAGCCTCCCAGCACGCGCTTCAAATCGCGCAGTTGCTTCTCCCACAGCAAGGTGGCTTCTTCTACCTCGTCCTCTTCCGCGTAGTCCGTAACCAAGAGCGCAGTGTCTCCTGTCAAAGGATCAATCTTGATGCGCATCTCGAAAAAAGTCTTTGCTCCCTCTTCTTCATGCTCCATCCAGCGAAACTTGACAAACTCTTCTCGCTTTTGGGTCACCAAGCGGGCTGACTCTTCAGAACCATCCCAGAAGAAAGTAAAGACGTCTTTCTTGATGTTCACGTCGTCCGCAAACCACTCGGACAATCCACTTGGATTGTTCAACCGGGTAAAAATGGACCCCTTGCTGGCCTGTATCGGCACCTCTACTTGAAATTCAACTCGCTCCATGTCACGGAAATCGTGGCGGAATATACAATGCCGAAGGGCCTCAGGCACCGACAGTGCACTAAACATTCCCAAAAGAGAGGATACAACCAACTTCACTTTCCCTAATTTTGCCGCCCGTCTGCAAGACAGCCTTCTTTTGGCGAGGTAGCTCAGCTGGTTAGAGCGCAGGATTCATAATCCTGAGGTCGAGAGTTCAAGTCTCTCTCTCGCTACTCAGAAAGACCCGGATTCATTCCGGGTTTTTCATGCCCACAAACGTTTCCAATGAAGAGAAAACGGAACAAGTCTTTCCGTTTTTGATAATATATAAGCCTGCATAAAAGTGATTAAGACGATTTCATATACAAATTAATCTATTAATTACATGGTTTCGGATTTATTTTGATGCATCTTCCCTTAGCCATATTCGCTTGCCATCATGCCTCCTATCCAGGCTTTCACTTCTGCATTCCCTCGCCTCTGCATCGCTTTGTGCTTTTGCTCGCCATCGCTGGCCCACGCTCAAGGCGTACCCTGCGAAGGAGATGAATCCAACGGGGACTTCACACTGGGTGTGGAATTGATCGCAGAAAACATTGGTCCTGTGGCCGATGCCACCGGACTGACCACTGACTTGAGTGGATACAACACCTACAGAGTCTACCTCCATACCGAAGGGCCATTGGACATGCTCAGTGCGGTCTATGGTGACGACACCCGACCACTGAGTATCACATCGACGCACCCCTTTTATCAGAGCCCACTTTTTCCAGGCCTTCCCAATGTGCTGGTCAACATCAACAGCCCAACCCTGTTTGCGACATTTCCCGAACTCATCCATGACAGCTGGCTGACCATCGGCATTGACGAGGCGCCAAACCCCTCTGAAAACGAGACGACAATCTCCCTAGCTGAAGATGCCACCTCGCCCTTTTCTTCCACATTTGCAGCCGGAGGCAACATTGACATCAACACCTTATCTGGAGGAGCCTGGTACATTACCGATGTCGACCAGTACACCAATGGAAACGCTGGGCCAGATCAAAAAATCCTCATCGCTCAACTCACGACCCAAGGTGAAGTTTCAGGTGATCTAGCCATGCAGGTCTTTCGGGATGGAGAATCGACATCTGAAAACTGCATCCGTCCGTACCTCAGCTTTCAATCCCACGGGTGCATGGACGACAGCGCGTGCAACTATGCACCGACAGCCATCATAGACAATGGCACGTGCGACTTCTGCAGCTGCCCCGATTCCCTTCAAATCTTGTCGGCCTCCTTCCCAAGCGACAGCGTTCCAAGCTATTCACTTGAAGTCGAGCTTATTGCAGACCATGACACCACGGGCATCACCACCAACGTTCTCGGAACACCTGATCCGCTGGAGGGGATGAAAACCTACCGGCTCTATGCCAAGGTCGACAACCCCAACACCCGGGTTCTGTCTGGATATGGGAATGCCACGGAACAACTCAACATCGCATCGACATCGACATTTTACCATTCTGTTTTTGGTGCTGCAACCCCATCCAACATCTCACCCATTCTGATTGACTTCTTCCCGGACTACGCAGATCTAGAGTTTGACAGTTGGGTGACCATTGGAATTGACCAGTCACCCAATTTCCTGTCCGATGGATATGAGCCCATAACCACTATAGAAGACCCAGCATTCAATTGGTTTGCAGATTTTGAAGCTGGAAATGCTTTGGTAGCCAACACCGTAACCGGACTTGCATGGATTGTCAATCCACCAACAGCGCTCAATGTATTTCCCGATGAAGACCTCCGGGTGCTCATCGGTCAATTCACCACCTCGGGAACTGTAACCGGGAGCATGGGGCTTCAGATCATCCCCTTTGACGGTGAAGTGGGAGAGGATTACCGATTGCCATTCAGCTTCACCACGGAAGGGTTGGGGAACTACGTTATAATCCAGCCTGACATCTGCACTTGTGACAATATCGACGGCGATTATGTGTGCGATGATCTTGACAATTGTACGGACACAACCGCCTGCAATTATGACGATCCCTCCAATGGGACATGTGCGGTCCTCGATGAATGCGGCGTGTGCGCTGGCAATGGAATTCCTGCCGAAGACTGCGACTGTGATGGCAATCAAACTGATGCATTGAACGTGTGTGGGGGCGATTGTGCCGCCGATGTTGACGGCAATGGAACTTGCGATGACAGTGAGGTCTTGGGATGCATGGCCCCTTCCGCAGACAACTTTGATCCAGCCGCGACACAAGACGACGGCAGTTGTGAGTACCTAGGATGCACCGACGCTTCGGCACAGAACTATGATCCTGGAGCGAATGTGGACGATGGAAACTGCGAATACCCTGGGTGCATCGACCCAAATGCATGGAACTACGACCCTTCTACCAATACCGATGACGGAACATGCCAAGCCAATGCCTGCGGAACCGATGGAGAATTGGTCATCGCGACGAACTATGCTTACACCC
>CAXHAW010000233.1:0-3677 GCA_964014525.1 uncultured bacterium | reverse complement strand
GCAGAGATTGACGATTGCGGTGTCTGCGGCGGTGATGGCACTTCATGCCTTGTCTCGGGTTGCACCAGTCCCTTTTATTTGGAATTCGATCCATATGCAACCACTGATGATGGGAGTTGTCTGAATTTGTTGGAGCCAGGTTGTCTGTATGAACAGGCATCCAACTTCAACATTCTAGCCAATGTGGATGATGGCTCTTGTGAGTTTGACGATGACGGCGGGGATTGCCCGACGGACATTGATGGAGATGGGGCAACTGCAGTGGGCGACCTCCTCGTGCTCTTGGGGGCATTTGGCTTGGAATGTCAATGACGTGGCTGAAGGGCTGTGAGTAACATTCGGCATGCCGCTTTCCTTTGGAAGGTGGCATGCTTTTTTTTTGAAGCATGAAAGCAAAGAGTGAAGGGATCATGTCCCGTTCTGTTTTTTTGATTTTGGCCCTGACGGCATGCTTTGCATCGGCCTTTTCTCAGTCTTCCAGTCTAAGGCTGGTCGGCGTTTTGGCGCTGGATGTTCCCACAGGGGGGAGCGATGGCAAGGCCCTGCACTTTGTGGCGGAGGGCGATGTGGCTGACCTCAGTGTCTATGGGGTGGGTGTTGCCAACAACGGCGGCGGAACCGATGGGGTAGAGTACACTTTCCCTGCGCAAGCTTTGGCTTCGGGAGACCACCTTTTGTTGGCCCGGTCCAGTTCGGCGATGGGTGTCTATTTCGGGGCGTGTATTGCCTCGTTTGATCTGGTTCTCACAGCATCGAGTTCAATCAGCCAAAACGGCAATGATGCCATTGAGCTGTTTGAAAACGGAAATGTGGTTCAGACCTACGGTACGCCAGACGAAGATTTTGCTGGCACACCGTTGGACTACGAGGACGCTTGGGCATTTCTTGAAGAAGCCGATGGAGAGTGGGAGGTGGCCCAGGTCGGATGTTCGACGGGTGCGACCACCGAGGCCAGTGGCTGTCCTTACCCCTTTTGTCTGGATGTTGAAGGTGAACCCGGATGTATTGATGAGGAGGCTTGCAATTATGACCCGGAAGCAACGGTGGACGATTTGAGTTGCACCTATCCTGGTGATGCCTGCGATGACGGTGAGCCTTTGACTGTATTTGATGCGCTGGATGAGAATTGCGACTGTGTAGGACAGCCGTTTGCTGCGTCCAACAGCTTGGTTTTGACCGGCGTCTTCCACGCTGGCGCGGCACCCAAGGCATTGGAGTTGTATGTGTTGGATGAGTTGGAGACCTTGGGTTTGTACGGACTGGGCACGGCTCAAAACGGGGGAGGAACGGACGGTGTGGAATGGACTTTTCCTGATGAAGGAGCCGATGCGGGGTCGTTTATCTATGTGACGAACGATGATTCTGCTTTCGCCTTTTTCTATGGGTTCCCGCCCACGTTTACCGATGGCGGAGCGGTTTGCAATTTCAATGGTGATGACGCCATTGAGTTATTTGAGGCTGGCATTGGCGTCGACGTGTTTGGCGAGATTTCCGCAGATGGCACCGACACCCCCTGGGAGTATACAGATGGTTGGGCATACCGAGTAGACGGAACGGGTCCTGATGGAGCCACCTTTGAATTGGACCATTGGACCTTCAGTGCTCTTGGGGTTTTGGATGGTCCAGTTACCAACGCTTTTGCCGTAGACCCTGCACCTGTGGGGACCTATAGCCAAGTTGCAGCCAGCATTGACCGTGTCGGTTTGCTCCCTGTCACTGCATTCCCCAACCCAGCACAGAACATGGTTCGGATGGTCTTGCCAGAGGGGGCTTCCATTTGGGAGGTGACCGACATGCAGGGCCGGCAGGTGATTCGTGAGCAGGCAATTGGCCCAATTCACATTCTGGATGTGTCGGGCTGGTCAGCAGGAGGTTATGTCATTGTGGCCTTGAGTGCGCAAGGCGATCCAGTGGCAATCACGCGGTTGCAGGTGACGCATTGATTTTATGAGGACGGTTGGGTTTCGCTCTCCCGCATTGCGGATCTGGCTTGTGCTGATTGTTGGCGGAGCGTTGCCCCTGTTGGCAGGGGCCAATGAGGCCCTTCCTGAAACCGCCCCGCCTTTGATTCTGACTGGGGTGTTTCACGGTCCAAACCTGGGTGTGCCCAAGGCTTTGGAATTGTTGGTGACGGAAGATATTCTTTCGCTTGAGGGATTTGGCTTGGCTACGGCCAACAATGGAGGGGGAAACCCAGGTGTGGAGTGGGGTTTTCCAGAGGGCGGTTTGACCGAGGGTCAGTATGTCTATGTGTCAAAAGACTCGGCTGGGTTCCATGATTATTTTGGCTTTGCCCCGACCTATGTCGACGGCGGAGCAGTGTGCAACTTCAATGGCGATGATGCCATCTTGGTTTTTCAGGATGAGCAGGTTATCGATGCATTTGGCGACCCTGAAATGGATGGCACGGAGAGTTGGTGGGAGTACACATTTGGGTGGGCTCAGCGGCGGTGCAATGATCCATTCGAGGGCGAGTTCCTCCCGTTGAATTGGTGGGTGGTGCAGGGCGCCTTTTCCGGCGCGGTAAACAACGCCGAGGCGTCTCCGCCATTTCAACTTGGTCGGTTTGAGGTTCCCTGTGATGCGGTGCCGGGATGTACATATTCCGCCGCGACGAATTGGAATCCGGCTGCCGGTAAAGACGACGGGTCTTGTCTCTTTGGTGCGCCGTCCGTGTGTCAATTGGCCGACCTTAACGACAATGGCGTGGTTGACGTTTCTGATGTTTTGCAGGTCTTGACGGAGTTTGGTCAGCCTTGTGAATGGTCTCCACAGATTGTGGGCACCGGAGACCTTGTGCTCGCGTCTGCGGGCGTGGACTTAACGCTGCATTTTCACGTGCCGGCGTCTGCCTCGGAAGACGCCCCCATGGTTGTGGTGTTTCATGGCAATGGCCGCAATGCAGATGAGTATCGAGACTGGTGGATTTCAGAAGCGGATGCCCGCGGGTTGATCATTGTGGCTCCGGAATTTCCTGCCGCGGTTTACCCCACCAGCTGGGGGTATCAGCAGGGTGGCATGGTGGATTCCGAGGGGGAGTTGACATCCTTGGAGAACTGGACATTTTCGCTGGTGGAGCCCATGATAGAGGCGTTCCAATCGGCATCTGGTTTTTTTGATCCGCTCGTGGACCTCTGGGGCCATTCTGCAGGGGGTCAATTTGTTCACCGGTTCATGCTGTTCTTGGGCAGTGATCGCGTGGAGCGCGGAGTGGCAGCGAACTCGGGTTGGTATACCACCACAGATGCTGCGATTGCATATCCATATGGGATGGCCAATGCGCCAACGCTAGGGGGCATGACGCCTGCAGATCAATTCGCTGCACCGCTTGTGATTTCCCTGGGCACTGCGGACCTGTCGACGACAGCGCCATTGGACACGCCGGAGGCGCAGGCGCAGGGACCGCATCGGTATGCCCGTGGATTGCACTTCTTTGCCCAAGGCCAATCTGATGCGGATGCCACAAACGCGACCCTGTCTTGGTCCTTGTTTGAGGTTCCTGATGTCGGACACGACGGAGAGGCCATGATTCCTGCAGCGGCGTCTTATTTGTTTGATTGATGCCCCGTGGCCTTTTTCCGGGAAGGAGGGGCTCCCTGCTCTGTCTCCATGCGCATGCTGATCAAGCCGCTTAGTCGAAGCCACGAAACATCAGGCCGTCTTGTGCAATGCATACC
>CAXHAW010000232.1:0-3678 GCA_964014525.1 uncultured bacterium | reverse complement strand
CACAGGTAGGATCGTCGGCAGCGTCAGATGTGTATAAGAGACAGATGCTGATGGGGACCGGGTGTCCCGAACCACATGGCACAGTGCTGTTTTGCCGGGATGGGGTCAAGTGAACAACGGAAAATGGTGGAAGGTGCCCATTGTATACGGGGCGCTCGGGGTTTCGGGATACTACATCCAGACGGAAGGTGCGGCATACAAGGGGTATCGTGATGGTTATGTGGCCATGACCGATGACGACCCTGATACGGTGTACGTCACGCCACAGACCCAATCAGAGGTGCTGGCCTCACGGGACTTCCACAGAACCAACCTCGAGCAAAGCGTGTTGACGTTTTTGCTCATATGGGGTGTTCAAGTGGTGGATGCGCATGTCGATGCCCACTTGCTGGGTTTTGATGTCTCCGAGGACCTGAGTTGGACGCCCGGTGTGGGCCCCGTCGTGGGGCTTCGATTGAGCCGTGCTTTGTCGCATTCTAGCAGCAGAAGGTGATGGGGCGTTCTTTGGGTATTCTCATTTTGGGCAACGGCCGCATGGGCCGTGCTGTGGCAAAAGAGGCTGAAGATCGCGGTCATGTGGTGGTGGGTGTGTGGGGACGAAAGGACATGGATTCAGGCGCTTGGCCCGAGGCCGATGTGGCCATAGAATTCACTTTGCCCGAATCTGCTCCTGTTGTGTTTGGTGCTTGCATTGCTCGACGCCTTCCCATCGTGAGTGGAACCACCGGATGGCAAGATCAATTTGAGGTTGTGGAGTCCGCAGTGTGCGAAGCCGCCCATCCCATGGTGTGGTCCCCCAATTTTTCGGTGGGCGTTCATTTGTTCCGCAAGGCCCTCCGTCAGGTGTCGACAACCTTGAGTGGAAATGGATTTGAATCCAGAATATCGGAGACCCATCACACGGGAAAGGTGGATGTGCCCAGTGGAACTGCTTTGGCCATTGCCGAGGACCTTGCATCTGGGTCCCATGACATTCCCATTGAGGCCATTCGGCTTCCGGGTGTGCCTGGCACCCACAGGGCCATTTGGGAGGGCGATGTGGATGTGATTTCTATTGAACACGCTGCCAAGGACCGGTCTGGATTTGCGCGAGGCGCCGTTCAGGCCGCCGAGTGGCTTGCTCAACAGAAAGGCCCTTTCACGAAGATTTTCGGAATGCACGACGTTTGGGGATGATATTGCGCTCCCCGCACCCTTTTGGACGATGAACCTGCCTATTCTCCTTCTTGCCATACTCCCAGTCCTTCACATGGTCACATTGCCCCGCCTGTTCCAGCGCGCGGGGATTTCGGCTTGGTATGGTTTCGTTCCTGGCTTGAACTACTGGTTTTGGCTGGGCATGTTGAAGCGCCCCAAGCATTGGCTTCTCCCCCTGCTGTTTCCTGGTCCCAACCTCATCATGATGTCCATCTTGCATGTGGAGACGGGCATTGCGTTTGGGAAGCGAAGCACTGCATTGCAGTGGTTGATGGGGGCGTTGCCATGGATTGGCATGCCGTGGCTTGGGTTTGGCACAGCAGACAGCTTCGTCGGACCGAGAAATTGGGATGGCAAAAAGAAAGGAATGGGTCGGGAATGGAGTGAGGCCATTTTGTGGGCCACGGTTGTGGCCTCCTTGATTCGTGGTTATGTCTTCGAAGCGTTTACGATTCCAACGGCCTCCATGGAGGACAGTATGCTTGTGGGGGACTATCTCGTTGTCAGCAAGATGAGCTACGGCCCCAAGGTGCCTGAGACACCGCTTTCATTGCCTTTCGTTCACAATGCCATTCCCATGACCGATTTGCGATCGAGTTACTTGGAGTGGGTTCAAATACCCTACACTCGCCTTCCTGGGTTTGGTGATGTGGAGCGGTATGATGCGGTTGTGTTCAATTTTCCCAATGGGGATACTGTGGTCATTGACAGTTATCTAGCGGGTCATGACTATCACGCCCTGTTGAGGCAGAGGGCCATGGGATTTGCTGGTGGCGACGCCATCGCCTACGAGGGCGAAAAGGCGCGTTTTAACGCCATGGCCCGGCGTGAATGGAGCCGCTCCCACGGGATAAAGGCGCGTCCGGTGGACAAAAAGGAGCACTACGTGAAGCGCTGTGTCGGTTTGCCCGGAGAGGATTTGGCCATTGTGAACCGAGAGTTGGTCATCGATGGTCAGGCTGTCCCCTCTCCCGCTGGTCTTCAATTTAATTACATGGTCAAATTGAAACGGGAAGCGGACCTCCGGGTGCTAAAGGAGCGGTTTGGCTTGACCAACATTGACATCCAGGGCAAGGCGCCGGGTGGACGGGTTTTCATGGCGTTGCGAGAGGATGAAGCAAAAACCCTGCTTGATCAAAACCTCGTTGAGGAAGTTGAGCTTTATGATCCCACGGGCAGACGGGGAACGTTGGACATGTACCCCAACACCAACAAGTTTGATTTTTCGAGTTGGGATTTGGACAACTACGGTCCAATACACCTTCCGGCAGCTGGAGAAACGTTGGAGCTCAGTCCAAGAAACGTGGCTTTGTATCGCAGGGTCATCACCGCTTACGAGGGGCATGAGCTCGAAGAGCGCAACGGGGAGATTTTGATCGACGGTGAGCTCGCGACAGAATACACTTTTCAGCAAGGCTACTATTGGTTGATGGGGGACAACCGACACAGTTCCGCGGACAGTCGCTATTGGGGCTTTGTGCCTGAGGACCATGTCGTGGGTCGAGCTGCATTTACTTGGTTTAGCAAGATGAATGAGGCGCAGCACGGAGAATCCGGCATTCGCTGGGACCGCATGTTCAGGCCTGTGCGTTGACCGAGGAGGTGCTTCTTCCCCTGTGTCCATTTCCACCTTTGGGTTGGTGGTCCGCTGCTTCAGGCCCTGAGGCAAGGCTTGACGTGTCGGAGCACTATCAAAAGCGGTCTTTTCGAAACCGTGTGGGCTTGATGACAGCCAATGGCTGGCAGTCGCTCACTGTCCCTGTTGAACGCAGGGCAGGCAGGCCCCGTCCACAAGAAGACACCTTGCGAAGTCAAGGAGGGGAAGTCAAGCTCTGGCGGGCGATTAGGACAGCCTATGGTGCTGCGCCTTTTTTTGATGAATTGGCGCCGGAATTGGAGGCGCTTTTTTTGGATGGCCCCCAAAGTCTAGGGGCTTGGAATCGGGCCAGCTTGGAATGGGCTTCGGTTTGGCTCGGGGTTTCTGTCCCCTCTAATCCGATCCAATCCATGTGGTCTATTCCTGACCACGAGAAGGACATGGAGCGCTGGGTTTTAGAATGGGCCGAGCACTTTAATGGCTGGGCGCATGTTTGGTCAGACCGTGGCTTGGAGATTCCCTTTGCGAAATTATCATGCCTCGATGTTATCCTGCATTGTGGCCCTGAGGCGAGGGATTGGGTCAGCCCTCGGTGACGGAGTGGATTTCGGCGTCTAGAATGACGTCTAGAATGATCACCCGACGCTCTTCAACGAGGTAGTAGATGCGGTGATTGTGTGCCAATACGCTCCAGATGTCGTCGGCGATGGCCTCGAATTTTGCTTTTCGGGCGTCTCCGGGTATGGCGTTGGAGCCGAGGCTTCTGATGCGATAGGTGATTTCATCTTTTGCCCGCTCAGCACCAATGAGAGAGGCGCCTTGGAGTTGTCTGAAAATCCGCTCTATCGAAGTCTGTCTCTTATACACATCTCCGAGCCCACGAG
>CAXHAW010000231.1:0-3701 GCA_964014525.1 uncultured bacterium | reverse complement strand
GTGCCGGTGAGCTTGGAAGCGCTTCGAGCATGGCGATGGCGTGGTCTCGGTATTCGGCCATCTTGCTTTCTGCATACTGGATTCCCGGTCCCGATTGAATCTCCAACAAAAGCTTGGCGGCCACATCTGGCCTTTCCGCGCTGCGCTTGATGTCCCGAATCATCCTTCTCCGTTCGCCTGCTGTTTGCATTTGGAGGGTGTGAATGAGGGGCAAGGTCATCTTGCGTTCTTTGAGGTCGCCGCCCTTGGGTTTCCCTGTGGCGCTGGTTGGGGCGAAGTCCAGCAGGTCGTCCTTGATTTGGAATGCGATGCCGACCGCCTCACCAAACGCCCGCATGCATTCTACCTGTTCTTTATCCGCTCCAGTGCTTGCCGAACCGGCGGCACAGCAAGCGGCAATGAGCGACGCTGTTTTGCGGCGAATGATGTCGAAATAGACGGTTTCAGTGATGTCGAGTCGGCGCGCCTTCTCGATTTGAAGGAGTTCGCCCTCGCTCATCAATTCGACGGCCTTTGAGGTGATGCGAAGGAGATCGACGCCATCGCGCTCTATCGAAATCAGAAGGCCCCTTGAAAGCAGGTAGTCCCCGACGAGAACGGCAATCTTGGACTTCCAAAGCGCATTGATGGAGAAAAAGCCCCTTCTGGTTTCTGCTCGGTCGACCACATCATCATGCACAAGGGTGGCCGTATGAAGCAATTCGATGAGGGTGGCAGCGACGTGGCTTTTTTCAGTGGTGCCGCCGCAAGCTTGAGCAGACAAATAGACCAACATGGGCCTCATTTGCTTCCCCTTGCTTTTGACAATGTATCGGGTAATGTGGTCGAGCAAAGGCACTGAGGTCCGCATGGCATCCTTGAAATGCCCTTGAAACTCCCGCATTTCGCGGTCCACTGGTTGCCGTATCGACGCGAGTTCGGCCATGGCCTCAAAGGTATCGCCTAGACACAAGGGAATGCCGGGTGGGGTCGCAGGTGTATTTTGCGGCATGATCCTGTCCATGACCGGCTACGGAAAGGCCGAGGCGCACATTGGAGCGCGCAAGTACACGGTGGAGATCCGGTCTCTTAATGGCAAGGGGCTCGATCTATCAGTGAGGATGCCAAGTCGATTTCGAGAGCGCGAAATGGACCTGCGAAAGAAACTGGGCAAGGTGGTGATCCGCGGCAAGTCCGACCTCATGATCCACTTTGAGAGTGACGCTTCGGATGTGCGCCATTTGGTTAACACTGGCCTGGTCGGTCAATATGTTGATCAACTGACCCCCCTCTTCGAGAACAAAGGCGTGCCCGAGTCCCACGTGGACGGTCAAGTGCAAAAGTTAGCTTCAGCCCTTCGTTTCCCCGATGCGGTCAGCGCTCCAAGGGAGTCAATGGCGGAAGGGGAGTGGGAGGCCTTGGTCACCTTGGTTGACGCAGCGGTGAAGCAGTTTCTCGAGTACCGCGAGCAGGAGGGTGAGGTCCTGGGAGCGGATTTCAAAAAGCGCGTGTCCAGGATCGAATTGCTGCGTGCGGAGTTGAAGCCGCTTTTGGATCAACGCGCCGAGCAGACCAGAGCAAGGCTTCGCGACCATCTGGAGGCGGACCTTCCCCAAGATCGGATTGACGAAAACCGGTTTGAGCACGAGCTCATTTTCTACATGGAAAAGCTCGATGTGACCGAAGAGTTGGTGCGTCTGGAGGCCAACTGTCGGTATTTCGGTGAAATGCTGAGCGGAGAGTCTGGACAGGGCAAGAAGCTGGGGTTCATCGCGCAAGAGATTGGACGGGAAATCAACACCCTTGGAAGCAAATGCCAGGATGCAGGCATGCAGCGCATCGTTGTCCAGATGAAAGACGAGCTGGAGAAAATCAAAGAGCAGGTCCTCAACGCGCTGTGATGGATTCCCAACCCGCAAGACAGCCGGGCCGATTCGAAGCCGCCGGCAAAGCCCTCGTGTTCTCCGCACCTTCTGGAGCGGGAAAGACCACGTTGGTGCATAAACTCATGGAGGAGCGGGCGGACGTGGCGTTTAGCGTCAGCGCAACCAACCGATCTCCGAGGGGCACGGAGGCAGACGGCGTGGATTACCACTTCTTGACGACCGAAGACTTTCGTCGGCGAGTAGAAAAGGGAGACTTTCTTGAGTGGGAGGAGGTCTATGACGGGCGCTTGTACGGCACCTTGAGGGCTGCTGTCGAGGCCGTTTGGAGCCAGGGGCTTCATGTGGTCTTCGATGTGGATGTTGAGGGGGGCATTCGCCTCAAGGAAATCTTGGGGGATCACCTGAAGTCCATATTTGTCAGCCCTCCGTCCCTCTCCGTTTTGGAGAGCAGACTGCGGTCAAGGGCCACCGACCAACCTGAGGAAATTGACCGCCGATTGGCCAAGGCGTCGCAGGAAATGGACCGGGCGGAGCACTTTGATGCGGTTCTCGTGAATGACGACCTCGAAACGGCCTGTGTTGAATTGTCAAGAATGGCCGGAGAGTTCCTCGGGCCGGAACACGTAAAGGCATGAACGTCGGGTTGTACTTCGGTTCGTTCAACCCCATTCACACGGGACACTTGATCATTGCGCAGCACATGATGTCCCATCACGGGTTGGATGAGGTCCGGTTTGTCGTAACCCCCCACAATCCAATGAAGGAGGCGGATTCGCTTGCCCCTGAGATGGACCGGATGGAGATGGTGCGTCGAAGTGTGTCAGACAATCCCCGCCTCAGTGCAGAGGATGTCGAGTTTGGTTTACCCCGCCCAAACTATACGGCCCACACCATGGATTTTCTGACCCGGCGCCACCCCGGAACAACGTTTCGAATCATCATTGGCGAGGACAACCTGCGGACCCTGCAGCAGTGGGCGCGCTGGAAGGAGTTGGTCGATCGGTTTGGGTTTTTGGTCTACCCGAGGGCCCGAAATGAAGAGGAGGTCACAGAGGCCAGCGGCACTGTCATCCCGGACGGAGAGCACATCATTTTGAGTCCTGCCCCCATCATCAGCATTTCGAGCACGTACCTGCGCTCTGCGCTCGCCAAAGGGGATTCTGCACGGTATCTTTTGCCAGATTTAGCCGCTGAAGTGATTCGCGAGCGGGGGTTGTACGGCCACCCGGATGGGGCCTGAGAAATCAAGCGTTGTTGAAGGTGCTCATCGTGCGCTGCAAACCCACAAACACGAACGAATGCATGAGCTCGACGACCTTGTCGAGCCGCTCGCCCATGGCGGCTTCTTCCTGGGTCGAGAAGGAGCCAAGAACATGGTCCACTTGACGGCCAGTTCCGAAATCAGCCCCGACGCCGAAGCGCAACCTTGGGTATGCCGAGCTGCCCAGCACACCTTGGATGTCCTTTAGGCCGTTGTGACCACCATCACTGCCTTTTCCCCGAAGGCGCAGCGTCCCAAAGGGCAAGTGAATGTCGTCGGTGACAACCAACAAACGGTCAAGCCCCAGCTTTTCTGAGTCGAGCCAATGGCGGACCGCCTTGCCGCTCAGGTTCATGAATGTGGACGGTTTGAGAAGCACAAGTTGCCTGCCGCGGTGCTTGCACCGCGCCACGTCACCGAGTCGGTCTGCCTTGAACGCCACCTCGCTTTTGAGCGCGAGTGCGTCAAGGGCAAGAAACCCGATGTTGTGGCGTGTGCGGACATACTCGGCTCCGGGGTTACCGAGGCCTGTCTCTTATACACATCTCCGAGCCCACGAGACTTCACGGAATCTC
>CAXHAW010000230.1:0-3714 GCA_964014525.1 uncultured bacterium | reverse complement strand
ACAGTCACCACTGCGGTGGCCTCAGACTCATTGCCGTTAACGTCCGTAACTGTTAATGTCACAAAGTTGACTCCGACATAATTGCAGTTCAAGTCGGTATCATCCAAAGACATGCTCGCGATGCCGCAAGCATCATTTGAGCCGTTGTCCAATTGTGCCGGCAGGATGCTAGCCGTCCCATTGGATGCCAGCTGCACGGTTAAGTCTTGAACCAACGCCTCAGGAGCAATGGTGTCATTAATGTAGATTGTTGTCGGAGTGGTCGCAACGTTACCGTTCACGTCCGTAACTGTCAACGTAACTGTATTAGGACCCACGTCGCTGCAGTCAAAATCTTCCTGCGAAATGGAGAGACCAGGTGGGGTGCCATCCTGCGGAGCAAGTCCACATGCATCAATGGATGCGCTGTCAACCCATGCATACTCGACGCCAACATAACCAGTTTCATCTAGATAAAAACTCAACTCTTCATGAGCAATTGCTATTGGGTTGACGTTATCCTCAACTGTGACCGTAGCAGTGACCTCCGACTCATTGCCGTTGTTATCAGTTACAGTCAAAGTCACCGTGTTTAGACCCACATGGTTACAGCCAAACTCAGTTTGACTCAAAGACATGCCAGCAATGCCGCAGGCGTCGCTTGAACCATTGTCAATAGCAGCAGCTGTCGTGCTGCCATTGCCCTCTGCATCCAATTGCACAGTGAGGTCTTGAGCCAAAGCTACAGGGTAAACGTTGTCCTCAACGGTTACCGTGGCGGTCGCAGTGGCCTCGTTTCCATTATTGTCAGTCACAGTCAACGTCACCGTGTTGGGGCCAACGTCAGTACAATCAAAGTCGGTTTGATCTAGACTAATGCTGGCGATTCCGCAAGCATCGTTTGAACCATTGTCAATAGCAGCAGCTGTTGTGCTGCCATTCCCCTCAGCGTTCAACTCAACCGTCAGGTCTTGGGTTAGGACGTGGGGCAGCTCGATATCCGTTACTTCGATGGTAAAGCTCTCGCTGTGCGTATTCCCAGAGTCGTC
Organism: uncultured bacterium; assembly: GCA_964014525.1. GTDB lineage: Bacteria > Bacteroidota > Bacteroidia > Flavobacteriales_D > Sanyastnellaceae > UBA8752. The sequence goes on along the minus strand of CAXHAW010000230.1, from coordinate 2,686 downwards.
TGTGGCCATGTACGTAATCGTATGAATTTCGCCTATTGAGAAGACAGACCCACTCTCAGGCCCTTCAGTGCGTGCTATGGTGGATCCCGGGCAATTGTCGGCGGGAGTTGGTTCAGCCCATGTCACCTCAGCGCCGCAAACACCCAAGTCGGTATTCACATCAAAATCAGATGGGAGATTGACAATGGTTGGGTCTTCCACGTCTAGGATTGTGATCGTGAAAGAGAGTGATGTGCTGTTGCCACAATCATCCTTTGCCGTGTAGGTAACCACTGTTTCGCCCACATTAAACGTATCACCGGAATTGTGGTCGGAAGTGAAAGATTCAAGCGTGCAATTGTCTGTTGCGGACGGCTGGTCCCAATTCACTGTGGTGCTGCAGAAGCCATTATCTGCATTTTTAGTCATGCTTGAAGGCATGTCTGAAATGACAGGAGCCTCATCATCTGTTACGGTGATGTTCTGAACGTGCGTCGTGGTGTTTCCGCAATCGTCCGATGCAATCCATGTCCGCACGATGCCAGCACAAGTGGTGCTTGACTCCTCTGAAAACGCAACGTTTGCATCACTATCACAGTTGTCTGTAGCCGTGAGCGTGACGGCCTCCGGAATGGACTCGCAATCCACAGTGATGTCTCCTGGGAGCTCCTCATTAAATGCAGGAGCCTCCGCATCCGTCACTGTGATGGTTTGGACATAAGAAGCCGTGGTTTCATTGTCGAAGCAATCCACGGCGACGTACGAAAACTCACGTTCGATGACCAGCCCACCTTCAGGCGAACTGTCATCGGCTGTTTCGCAGAATATGTATGTGTCTTCCACAGTCTCTGTGACCGTAGCCTCTCCACAATCATCTTCGACGGAATACCCAGGCTTACCCATCGCCGCGATTGAGTAAGTAAAATCTGACCAACATCCGGTCAAATTCACATCGCTAGGAGGGTCAATGGTAATCGTTGGCCCCTCGACATCAGGGGGCAGGATCGGAAACAAAGCTGAATTGACTTCATATCCAGATGGATTTTCAACCGATTCAACAGATACTTCAGGGAACCCAGGAGAGACTCCTGATGGGGTTCCAGTGACGCTGGCAATGGCCTGGTTCACGAAGGTGATCGAGAACAATAGGCAGCAGCTGAGAAGCACAACAGACTTCTGATAAGACATGGCGATACTTTTGGCTTTCGGAAAGTGAGAAGCAAACTCGCCAAAATGAAATTATTACACCTCTAATTTCAACGGCTTTGCAGACGCTTAATCACCTCATTACCAAAACCTTGAAATTCACTCTTCCCAACAAAAGGTTCGTATTATACGCGTATAATATTTTCTATACCCATATTTATTCGACGAATGATTTATCTATTCGTCAAATCGCGTCCACACCAATCTGTGTAGGCCCCGTTTTGGAACCGTGTAGAAAGGACCTGTAACCTCCCAACCGAGGCCTGAATAAAAACCAAGAGCACCTTTTCTGGCATCAGCCCAAATACCGCCTTCACCCTGATTTTGGAGCGCCCTCTCTGCGTGTCGAATCAGCTTGGTTGCAACACCCATCCCGCGATGGTTGGAATGGGTTGCCATCGCCCGAAGACGATACCCTATTGACGCCCCCAAATCGGCATGGCTCTGGAGAAAAAACGATCCAATCCCCACCACTTCCCCCGCGTAAATCACACCAAAATGAAGGGCTCCAGAATCGCTATCCACTTCTAAAGTGCAGGAGTCATCTGCCTGTTTTTCAGGCCACAAAACCGATGCTCTAATCGCCCAAGTTTCCGAGGGTAAAACCCGACGTACCTGATACTCCGCTCCCTCTACTCCGTCCATTTCTTCCAGTCTCTCCTGTTTCTTTTTGTTGGCCTACCCTTCATTTTAGGGGCCATCCTCCTCTCCATTCGCATCGTCTCCATCTTTTCCAACTCCGCTTGAGATGTGACTTCTTTAATATAATGATCGACAATCGACGCGCCCACTCGGCTCTTGGGCATGTCCAATACCTCCCATTCCCTTGTCACCCCGTTGCGCCGCACGGAGACCTCCTCCCCCGGCTTCACTTCACGACTCGGCTTGATCAACACGCCTCCGATAAACACCTTGTCCTCGCGGATGGCAGCTGTAGCGAGGGACCGCGTCTTGAACACGCGAACACTCCAGAGAAACTTGTCGATTCGCACAACTCAAAGTTCAACAATCAAGCCTAAAGCGGGAATAGAAGACCCCGTACCCAAGGGAATCATCCTGGCCTGATATCGCGAAGGGTCCATCGGATTGGGAACAGGAGCACCCGTCATTGGGTCCCGAACCACGTCAAGGGCATCCGGAGAATCCGGCACCTGCCCTAGCAGATTCTGTACATCTATGAAGATGTCCAGGCTCCAGTTCTCAAAGAACCACTTCTTGTCGACGCGCAGGTCCAATTGGCCAAATGCGCTGTTGCGGCGTGTATTGAGAGCTGAGTAGTCCAGCTGGGGCACATTCTGACTGTCCCAGTATTCGCGGTCCATTGAAACCTCAAGGTCGTAGGGTGTGTAGGGCAGCCCCCCGCTGTACTGCCAGCGAACCCCAATTTCCCAGTCTCGCTTCAACTTGGCGCCCCCGGTCATGGAGACGATGTGGCGACTGTCCCAGGCGCTTGCGGCTGTCTCTTATACACATCTGACGCTGCCGACGATCCTACCTGTGT
>CAXHAW010000229.1:0-3718 GCA_964014525.1 uncultured bacterium | reverse complement strand
CTACACAGGTAGGATCGTCGGCAGCGTCAGATGTGTATAAGAGACAGATCGGAGAGTATGCCGAAACCTCGGCCGAAGAACTCGCCAACGATCCCTTTTACCGTCTCGGAGACCGCATCGGTCGAAGTGGCCTTGAAAAGGTCTACGAACTGGAACTCCGCGGAATTAAAGGACGGGAGTCCGTGATGGTCGACGCCCGGAATCAAGTCCGAGACACATCCGCCACCTCGTCAGATGACCGACCCGCAGAGGCTGGCCAGAACTTGACCCTGACACTCGACCTCAATTTGCAGCGCTTTGCGGAGTCTCTGATGGCAGGAAAGAAAGGCAGTGTGGTCGCCATCGAGCCCCAATCGGGTGAGGTACTCGCCCTCGTTTCCGCGCCCACATTTGACCCGGGTAAACTGGTTGGACCAGAACGGGGAGAATACTATCGAGAATTGGCTTCCAACCCAGGCAAGCCCCTGTTCAATCGCGCCATCAAGGCCACATACCGACCTGGTTCCATCTGGAAAATGGTACAGGGCCTCGTCGCCTTGGACGAAGGAAGGCTGCGACCCGGGTCCAGGTTCCTCTGCGATCGGGACCTGATTGGCTGCCATGGACCGCACACACAGGACAACCTCAGGGAAGCCGTTGTGCACAGCTGCAACCCCTATTTCTATAGGGTCATGCAGCGCGTGGTGACCGCAGGCAATGGCAATGGACGCTTCGAAAAGGCGGCCAACGGGCTCGACCATTGGCGCGAGCGGGTGATGGCCTTCGGTTTCGGAAGCGCTTTGGGTGCGCGGCTTCCCGGCACGTCTTCGGGCAACGTCCCAGGGAGCGAATACTACGACAAGGTCTACGGTTCAAGGCGATGGGACTTCGGCACCATTTACTCCATCAGCATTGGCGAAGGCGAACTGCTCACCACCCCACTTCAGATGGCCAATCTCGCTGCCACGCTGGCCAACCGCGGCTGGTACCGCCTGCCCCATTTCGTTCGGTCACTTGGAGAGAGTGGCAAGCCCTCTGGGCTCGGTGTCCGCCGCGAAACCGGCGTCGATCCCAAGCACTTTGAGCCTGTTGTGGAGGCCATGAAAGACGTGATCGAACTCCCCAGTGGAACAGGCCGACGGGCGCACATACAAGGCACAACCGTCTGTGGCAAAACCGGAACCGTTCAGGACGAGCCCAGAAAAGACCATTCGGTCTTCATCGCCTTCGCCCCCATGCATCAACCGAAAATCGCGTTGAGCGTCTATGTGGAGAATTCTGGGTCCGGGGGCGAATGGGCAGCGCCCATTGCCGCGCTGCTCATCGAACAGTATTTGACCGGGGAAGTCACCGAAGTGTCACGCCTGAATCGCATCCTCGAAGCCGACCTCTCGGACCCCTTTCCTGAACCTGAGCCCGAGCCCAAGCCCGCAGATTTGCCAATCATCAGCGAATCCGGCGAGAACGCCCGCTGACCTCAACGCAACACGCTGAAGCGCTCTGCGTCCAACCTGAGCAATATGCCGACCATGATGGAAAAGGCCATGAAACTGGACCCTCCATAACTCATGAATGGCAACGGGATGCCAATGACGGGGACCAGCCCCAGCACCATGCCCACATTGATGAGGAGGTGCATGAAGAGAATTCCACCGAGGCCATATGCATACACCCGCGTGAATCGACTTCGCTGTCGCTCGCCCAAGAAGAAGATGCGCAGGAGGAACGCTGCATAGAGCAGCAGAAAGAGGACCGAACCCACGAAGCCCCGCTCCTCAGACCATTTGCAAAAAATGAAATCGGTCTCCTGCTCTGGGACAAAGCCATACCCGGTCATGGGACCTTGTCTCCATCCCTTTCCAACCCAACCTCCGGAGCCAATGGCCGTCTTTGCATGGCGGATGTTGTAATCGGCATCCGGATTGCTGACGTCAAGACCGAACAGCACGTGAATCCTTTCCTTCTGGTGTGGTCTCAGCACATCCTCCAGCGCGATGTTCAGGACCGATGAATAGGCCACGGCAGCGAGCACTACGCCCACTGCCAGCCGGACCGTGCGCATCCGATACCGAGGCAAGGTGGCACTCCGGATGACTTGGATGACCAAGGCCGACAGAAGCACAAACCCAACAACAAAGGCCGTAAAACCGGTTCGCTCCCCCAAGAAAGGGTACTCCAGTGTGGATGCGCTCGTCAGGATGGTCAGGACGGCCATGACAATGGCTGCGAACCCAGCAATCAAAACAGCACCCGTCATGCCCTCCCGGTACAAGGCAAAGACGAAGCCGACGAAGACGAGCACGGTTCCCGCGTCCGGCTGAAGAAGAATGAGCCCTACGGGCAAACCGATAATGGCAAGGGACCGAAACCGGCTCGACCAATCCCTCCATCCGTCTCGGGTGCCAAGGAACCAAGCGAGCGCCATGGCCGTGCCGAGCTTGGCGAACTCTGAAGGCTGGATTCCGAAGCCCCCGACGCCAAACCAGGACCGGGCACCACCCACCTTTTTTCCAATGACCAACACCGCGGCACAAAGGCCGATTTGAATGGCGTAGTTGAGCCACGCGGTGCGGATGAAGAACTCGCCCTCGACCTGGAGAATCAGGGCACCGAGAATGAGGCTGGCCACAAGCCATAACGCCTGCTTTCCGTGCAGTGTGCCGAGGGACCATTCCACTGCGCCATCCAAGCCAGTGGACGCAGAAACCAAGTTCCACCAGCCCAGACCGGCGAGCAAAAGAAAGAGGACGACTGTTGGGCCGTCTAGGTTCGAAGCGATCCGTTGGTTGCGCGCTGGCACCCGATTACAACCCGAGGAGGACTTCCATCGGATCCTTGGAGCCGAACAGCATGCGCTCAGGATTCTCGAGCATCTCCTTGACCGCGACGAGGAAACTCACACTCTCCTTCCCATCAATGATGCGATGGTCATAGCTCAGGGCGACATACATAATCGGGCGAATCTCAACCTTGCCATTGATTGCAACTGGGCGCTCAACGATGTTGTGCATTCCGAGAATGGCACTTTGCGGCGGGTTGATGATGGGAGTAGACAACATCGATCCGAAGACGCCACCATTGGTGATGGTGAAGGTGCCTCCCGTCATCTCATCCACGGTGATCTGGCCATCCCGCGCCCGAATGGCGAGGCGCTTGATCTCGCCCTCAATCTGATCCAGGCTCATGGACTCGGCGTTGCGCACAACAGGGACCATCAGTCCCTTTGGAGAACTCACGGCGATGCCGATGTCGGCGTAGTCGTGCATGACCATCTCCTTCCCGTCCATCATCGCATTGACCGCCGGATACAGCTCCAATGCCGAGGTGACTGCTTTCGTGAAGAAGCCCATGAAGCCCAGTCCGACCCCATGCTGTTCCTTGAACTTCTCCTTGTAACGCTTGCGAAGGTCCATGATCGGCTTCATGTCGACCTCATTGAAGGTGGTCAGCATGGCCGTCTCGTTCTTCACGCCAACCAACCGCTCGGCCACTTTCCGTCGAAGCATGCTCATCTTCTCGCGGCGCACCTCGCGGGAACCCGACCACCCGGAGCCCGGCAATTGTGGTTGCGGGATGCCCGCGGCCATGGCCGTGATCACGTCCTGCTTCAACACCCGACCCCCAGGGCCCGTTCCAGCAACTTGCCCGGCCTGTAGGCCATTCTCGTCCATCAGTTTCCGCGCTGCAGGCGACGGGTGACCGGCGGCGTGACTGGTCTCCGCTGGAGCAGGAGCAGGGG
>CAXHAW010000228.1:0-3726 GCA_964014525.1 uncultured bacterium | reverse complement strand
GGAGATGTGTATAAGAGACAGAATGGGGAGGGGCCGAGAAGGAATGGGATTGGGCAGCATTGGAGCGAGCCCAGAAAATTCGAAAGGAGATCTTCTCCTGAATTCAGTTCAGGCAGTGTTCAAATAGATCGAAACCGTAGCGGTCTCGATTCATCTCGATGCGTTCGAACTTCTTGATTGTGATGCGGATGCGAAAGCGCTTCATGGGGAATGCTTTGGCCCCTGGTACGCATCACTTCTCTGAAAGGTTACACCGGTGTTCTAAAAAGTTGGGGCCACTGCCTTTGCGCAGAGTATGAGTCTTGGGCTGTCTTTGGGCGTCCAAGGTGCCAAATCATAATCGCCAAACACATCGGAAACGGCGAACCCGGTTTCCTCGAGTAGCATGGTCAGGGCTGCTCGATCCATTCCAGACACCCTTTCCGTATACAAGTGTCGGGTTCCGTTCTCTTCGAATTTAATGGTCTTTGTGAAGCCTGGGGTGCCGTGACCAAGATCGCCGAAGGAACGGGAGATCACATAGTCCACCCCTCCCCTGTTTAATGTCTCTGACGAGATGAGCCTTGCCCGGGAGAACTCAACGTTGAGAAAGTCAAGAATCAAAAACCCACGGGGTTTCAAATGTTGCCGGATGCGATTCAATACCGCCAGATGATCGTCGCGTTTGTCGAAATACCCGAAGCTGGTGAAGAGGTTGAGTACGCCGTCGAAGCGTTCGTCAAGGTCAAAGTCAAGCATGTTGCCTTCGACGAAGCGCAAGGTTTGATGTTTCGGGTGGTTCTGTTTGGCGTTGGCAATGCTGTTCGCGGACAAGTCGACCCCGACCACGTCATGCCCCAGATCTGCTGCGGCTGCAGAATGTCGGCCTTCGCCGCAGGCCAGGTCCATGATGTGGAGTTGACTCCAGCCAAATTTGTTGTGGAGCCGTTGGATGAAGGCACTGGCTTCTTCGGCACTACGGTGCCCATACAACCTGTGGTAGTGCGGACTGTCGAACCACGTTTCGTACCACTGGGGTTGGCGATCTTCTGGCATATTCAGTAGTGGAAGGGCAAGATAGTTGTTGCTCACAGCAACCCATGGGTGTGTTTTCTCGTAGAGGTATGCGATTCCTGCCTTATGCCTGTTCGCAATTCCCCTTGTTTTGGACTGTCTGCGCGTACCAATGCGCGCTGGATGCCCCTGCTTCAATTCTCAGGAAACCCTGAACCCGGTGATTTCGATCGGCTCATTGCTGAGTCTGAACTGTTGATAGTGCAACGGATGCCAGATCGCAGGCCGTTTCGCGCCTTGATTGAGTGTGTTCAGAATCTTCAGCGCCATTCGGAGCCGAATACGCCGGTGGAATTTCGTTTGCTTGGCAGGAGTCTCTCCGGCGAGCCGAGGTTTCTAATTCGGACAGTCAATACTTTGAGGAAAACCGATGTTTTTCGGGTCAAGGAATGGCTCGAACGCCATGAAAAATGGCAGCGAAACTTGGACAATAAGAGCGGGGACAGCAGTCTCGTTTGGCGTGATTTGCATCGAAGCATGCTCGAGACTCAACAGCGTTCGCCGCGCGGAGGCGCTGGCCTGGGCTGGGTTTCCATGGCTCGGTATGCCAAAGAGATGCCCTTCATTCGACTCATTGAGGACCGGAATGTGAACCGCTTGTTCTTTTCTGTCGAAGTGGCTTGCTGAGGTTGTTTATTTTGCAGGCATGGGTCCTCTTCACATCGCCTCCACTGCAAAGACACCTGAGATACTGTTTGACGCCGAAGCGAAACGTCTGACTTTGTCTGGGCGATCGATTCCGGAAAATGCCGTTGATTTCTATCGTCCCCTTCTAGACTGGGCACAAGGTGTAGTAGCCGAAACGGGCATGGTGGTGCAGATTCAGCTTGAGTATTTCAACACGAGCAGCAGCAAGTGTCTGCTCGACTTGTTTAAGCGCCTAGAGGCATGTGACAGTTTGGAAGTCCTCTGGTATTTCGATTCAGACGATGAGGACATGCTCGAGGCTGGTGAGGACTACGACCACATCGTGGGTCTTCCCTTCAAGTTCGTCGAGGTCGACCCTGAGGTCTGAGTGTTCCCCAGATAACCAGCCCCGCCATCATGATGAGGGTGCTGATCCATAGAACGGTCCAATTGGCTGTCCATTTTGGGACGACGTATCCCATCCAAGACCGAGCCGAATGAAACGGTCCTGATCCTGGCAATTGGGGATGGGCATAAAGTGCGTCCCTCGTGTTGTGGATGTCATCATAGTCCAATGCGAACCCAGTGGAGAGGATGTCTGCGCCTGTTGTCCAGCCTTCCAGGGCGTGATTGAGTTCCCCTTGTTTGATGGCTTTAGCAGAAGCAGGGTTTCCCCAGCCCTGGTCATTGAGGATGCTGTCTCTTTCGGCCTTGGCCTTGAGCCAAGCATCACGTTGTCGGTTTCTGAATCCGTCTAGTTGGCGCGCAAGGAACAAGGCCTCTTCAGAATTGACGCCGTCTGCCACATCGATGCTGGTGGCCAAGTGATGGCGCTGAAACCCGCGTGCCAAGACGGCGATGGCGTTTGCATTCCCGTCTTCAGCAAGGTCAACTTGGCGCTTCATTTCAGGCACCCACCGGTCCCGCAGGAATTCAGCTTGAGCCATGTCCTGATCAGCACCAAAAAGAGGCGATGTAAAGGCGTTGTCTGCCGCATACATGGTGGTCAATGCCTCGAATCCCCAGCGGCTGATCATGGTTTGCGCTGGCCATGGTACGCCAACTTTTTTGGCAATCCCAGGGTGCATTGAGTGGAATGGAACGATGGCGCCGCCCAACATCAATTGTGGGATGATGAACAACGGAATGGCCAGGTATATGACCCTGACGCTGTTGAAGAGCAAGGAGATGATCAGTCCAAAAAGGTTGGCGGATGCTGCGACACTAAACAAGGTAAATGCATAGCCAAGGAAGTGGCCAGGCAGTTCCAGAATGACTGTGGCACAGATGGAAAACAACAGGGTCTGCAATGCAGAAATGCCAAACAGAACTGCGCATTTGGCCGTGAGATAAGCGCCCCAATTGAGGTGGAGATTTGCTTCTCGTTTTCTCATTAAACGATCCTGAAATAGCTCTTCAGCACTGACCGTCAGCCCCATGAAAATGGCCACGATAACGGACACGAAAAGAAAGTGAGGGATGTTTTGGGCCGCTCCATATGAATAGCTTGCGCTTGATTCTGTAGCGCGCAAAAGCACGGCGAGCAGAACGGCCAAGACAGGCGCCTCCAATAGGTTGATCAGCAAATATTGCCTGTTCTTGATCTTCCGGTTGACATCCCTCGCCGCTTGGATGCACCACTGCGCTCTCCATCCAGGCGTGCTGGTGTCTTTCTTTTTGGCCAATTCTGGACGCTGCTTTTTCTCGGGCTTTGTCTTTTCCAAATCTGGAACAATCAGCACATTGTGGAAGTCATTCCACTCTTTTGGGCTGATTCTTCGCTGGCCTGTTGGCTTGCCTCTTCCATCGAGAACGGGAACCTCGATGATGTCGAAGATTTGCTCTGGATTGACATGGCCACACAACCCACAAGCGACCTGTTCAGCGTCGAAGTGATTGACGATGGTTCTGAAGTGTGTCAAGGCGTCGAGTGGCCTTCCTGTAAAAACGGGATAGCCCCCTTGGTCCAGCACCCAGAGTGCGTCAAAACTGCGGAAAACATCGCCGCTTGGTTGGTGGATGACCGCAACGACCAATGTGCCTGTG
>CAXHAW010000227.1:0-3728 GCA_964014525.1 uncultured bacterium | reverse complement strand
TTGCATCGGGGTTCAGTGGTGACGGGATTGACCCTTTTGGATGGTTGGTCGCCGGAAGCTCCCGTGCGCTGTTTGGCATTCAACGCCGAAACTGGAGAACCCGCATGGAACCAAGGGCTGCCTGCCGGCAACAGAATGGGCCTGCTGGTTCCTTCCGATCGCGCCTCTGGATTGTGGTCCCACAGCCACTTGCCGCCCGTTGACTCCTTTCCCTCAGCGCCCTTTCTCGACCGAACTGTCCCGGAATTGCGCTTCCCAGAATCGACATCCCCTCAGCTTCCACTGACCCCCACTGAATCTGACGGGGTCATTTTTCCGGAAGGGGATTGGAGGCGATGGAAGTTGATTCTATGGGACGGGAAAGCCGGACTGCACCGCTGGTGGACCCAAGGGGACAACCGCCCGATGGTGGTGGCGGCAAGGCAGGCGCATTTTCCAGAAATGAGGGACTTAGATGAAATGATTCGGGCCACGCGATACATAGCCCGGCGGCAGGAATACCAATCCATGAGAAAGGCCCGCGACCCCAAACGGGCATTGGATGAGTTTTGGCTTGAGTTCGGTAAAAGTCCAGAAGAATCACGGCAACTGATTGCAACATATTACGGACGCGTCCATGAAGCCAACGTCCATTTTTCTGGACTCAAGGAAGGGTGGTGCACCGACCGAGGCATGGTCCACATCATCTTTGGCCACGCAGACCGTATCCGACGGGACCGCGTGGGCGAAACTTGGGTATACGGGGACGAGGGAGATGTGAATGCCCTCATCTTCCGGTTCTCTCGCAAGGACCGGGGTGACAACATCAATGCATTCGAATTGGAACGATACCCCGGTTTTCGGAGTCCATGGGAGGCCATGGTCGGCAGCTGGCGACGGGGAAAAGTGAGGAAAAGATGAGACCAAAAAAACAGGACGACAGAATCATCGGGTGGCACCCGGTGCTCGAAGCCCTCGAGGAGGGACTGGAGCTTGCCAGGGTGCTGATTCAGCGAGACAACCGCGATGACCGCAACCGGCAGCTCATGTCCACATTGCGCGCCAGGAGAATCCCAGTGCAGCGCGTGCCCCGTGAACGCTTGGACCGCATCACCAAGAAAAACCACCAAGGGATCATCGCTTTTGCATCCCCCATCGCTTTCACTCCGCTCGAGGAATTGGTTCAGCAGGGATTCGAATCGGGAAAGCGGTTGTTTCTGGTCATCCTCGATGGGGTTACCGACGTGGGCAACCTCGGCGCCATTGCCCGATCGGCCGAGTGCTTTGGGGCCACGGGGCTGGTTCTTCAGGATCACCATGCTGCACCGGTCAATGAAGACGCGGTCAAAACCAGCTCAGGGGCCCTTCTTCGGCTTCCTGTGGCACGTGTGCCTGACGTGTCAAAGGCACTGCGCTATCTGGGTACATGTGGCCTAGAAAGGGTGGGAATGAGCGAAAAAGCAGAACGAAACCTTCTCGATTGCTCGACGCCTGATGCCGCCTGCCTCGTTTTGGGTGATGAAGAACGTGGCATTTCCATGGAAAGCTGGGCTCAATGTGATCTCCATGTGGGCATTCCGATGCAGGGCCGAACCGGCTCCCTCAATGTCAGTGTCGCATGCGGAATCGCACTCCATCACCTGATTGGACACCCTCCCAAGTGAGGGACGAAAACTGAGAATCATACGGCTGAACGCAAAGATTCATCGACGAACAAAAAAAACATTTGTCGATTTATTTAATTCTTTCGTATATTTGAATTGCCTGCCAGTCGCTTGTTTTCAGTGTTTGAACCAAAATCAAGCTGAAAACGTTATATGACACACTTTTGCTACGTTCGCAGTTCAATAGGTCGCCCCAAACAGGCGACCTCGATTCGCACCCTAAAGTCACGTGTCATGCCTGCACGAATTTTCATGACCGGCATGCTCCTTCTTTGGAGCGGCCTCGCTCACTCCCAGCAGTTTTTGGTGGAAGGATGCGACAGCAACTGCCTCCCAGCCTTCTCTTCTGTGCCCGATGATGTGGTCATCGATTGCGCATCTGATTTCCCCGGCTTCGATCTGCCCATGGCGCTCGGTTGCGAGGACGCCCCGGTCTCGAACACGCCAAGTGTGGAGCTCGACGAATCTCTGGTCACCAGCTATTCACTCGGAACCGCATATGGCCCCGGCAGCGATTGGGCAATTTGGCTGGGCAATTTCGAATCCACGGGACGCGGCGCGAGCGACCATTTTGTGCCGGGCCCTGACGGGGTTCAACTCAATGTCTTCGCCAACGGAACCGCCCGGATTGAGGGACGGGTCATCAATGACACCGATGCAGACCAGCAATTTGATCTCGATTTGTTTTTGCAATACGGACAGGACCATGCAAGCTGGACTGCTCAAGGCCGTCTTCCTAAGGACGACTTGGGCCTTGGAGCCTATGTCAACTGGACTTATTTCGAAGTCGTTGATACGCTAAGCCGTTTGGAGGGAGCAGGCGCCTATGACGGCGACGTATTGTATCTCGATCACATGCCTGTGACGCGGATGTTTGGTTTCCAATTGGGAGCTGACGGTGCAAACAATCGGAACACCAATTTCGGAATCAGCGGTTGGTTTTGGTACCGGGGCACAATGGACGGGAGTCCAGTTACGGGCACTGGAGACGTCAATGCCGACCTTACCGGAGAAACCAACGAAACCTTGGCCTGTCCTGTAGTGGAGTCTGTGGAGCGCCATGCCCTTGCTTGGTCTGCATGCGGACACCATCGCATCTCCTACTCCGTCCAACGTCAAGACTTGGAAGCGCCAACATTTGTGAGCCTCCCCCCCTTGGCTTCTGCTGACTGCACTTCTCTGCCAGACACGGCCGCCCTGTCTGAATTCGTCGTAGAGGATGGCTGTGGAAGCGCCCTCAACCTCGAAGTTCTGTCCGATGTTGTGGCTGGCGTGGCTTGCAACCAACAACTGACCCGAACGTGGCGCCTGACCGATGCCTGTGGAAACAGCACGGACACGTTCCAAGTGGTGACCCTCGTCGACACGACCGGCCCCACCTTCGTCTTGGAGGATGTGGAGGTCCTTTGCGATGACTGGGACAGCTACGCCCCAGAGACCCCAGTCTTCATGGACAACTGTACCCCGGAACAAGACATCACTTGGACCCTCACTGAAGGTCAGCCAATCGGGAACTACCCTTCGGACTTCTCCATCGAGTGGACGTATACAGCGACAGACCTTTGCGGCAACAGCACCACCCTAAGTGCCACCGCCACGGTGATCGATACTGTGCAGCCCCAATTCACCGAAAACCCCAATTCCATCCTGCTCACTTGTCAAGAATGGGATGCCTTTGTGGTGACCGTGCCTGACGCCACCGACAATTGTGACGGACAGATGGCACCTGCCACAGTGGACACCACCATTACCGATGGCGATTGTCCTGGGCACTTTTTCGTTGAGCTTCTCTTTCACGTTCAGGATGCTGCGGGCAATGACGCAGAGGTGGTACAAGCCATTGAAGTGTCTGACAATTCTGCTCCGGAGTTCTCGTTTATCCCTGAGGACGTTGCAATCAATTGCGGAGAGCCACTGCCTGAGGATCTGGCCATTGCAACCGACAACTGCAGCGCGCCCGTCACCGTCGAAGTGTCTTCTTTGGATAGCATTGCTGGAGACTGTCCTTCCAATTGGACCGTCGTGAAAACGTTTGTGGCGACCGACGCCTGTGGAAACACCGCCATTGCACAGCAGTCTGTGACC
>CAXHAW010000226.1:0-3729 GCA_964014525.1 uncultured bacterium | reverse complement strand
CCGTGAAGTCTCGTGGGCTCGGAGATGTGTATAAGAGACAGTCCTTGACGTGCTGGGCGATGGGCAGGGAGTTGCCGTCCTCATCGATTCGCACAAACACCAGCCGCGTCGTGGTCACCACGCTTTCTTCGTGGCTGTAGACATTAAACTTGCGCGCCTCGACCGCAACCGTGATGGACTTGTTTCCGATGCGGACGATGTCCCCGTAAATCTTAATCAGGTTGTTCTCCTTGACAGGCGACTTGAACAACACCTCCTCCACTTTGAGGGTCACCATGTTGGGACTAAAGCACACCTCATTGACATAGCCCACAGCCAATTCGTCAATCCAACTCAGCATGGTTCCGCCAAAAAGGTTGTTGTGGACGCCGAGGTCGTGCTTTTTGCACACTTTGGTACCGAGCAATTGCATGACACAAAGGTCCATATTTGCTTCGCCAATTCCCCCATCATGTCCCTCCGACACCTTTTGCCCCTCTTCACCGCACTCTGCGCGTTCTTTTTGCCTTGTCCAATGGCCCTGACCCAGACAGGAATCGCAATCGACCACGATTTCAGCGACTGGAATCCCGCCAATGACGTGACCGCAACCGACACCACCGGACCATTGGTGGCCGCTGGATTTGAAAGCGATGCAGCAAACCTGTATTTCCACCTCGTCTACGACCGGCTGATCGCCCTGGACGAAGCATGGGTATCACACGGCACAAGACTGGGCGTGGATGTGGATGGCAACGCCTCAACCGGACAAATTGTCGGCGGTTTCCAAGGCGCCGACATCGTGGTTCACCTCCAAGACCGCTACGTCAACGAGAATGGCAACGGGGGCACCACAAACCAATACAGCCTCAACGACCGCCACATTCGAATGGCCCCTACTTATGGAGGGGACGAGCACGAAGTCTCTCTCGGCCGCGCAGTCAATGGAATTCCTGTCGCGGGCACCGTGCGCTGGACCGTTCGGTGTGGATCTGGCCAACAGGTCAGCGGTGAAGTGGAATTGTCCAACACCCCCGCCATACACATGGCCACCCCATTGGAACGCGCCGAGGAGACCGAAGTCCGCGTCGCCTTCTGGAACATGAACCGCCGACTGGATGAAGCCCCTGCCCTGCAAGCCATGGGCCGGATACTTCAGGCGGTACAACCCGACGTGATCGGGATGAGCGAGGTCGAAGACTTCAGTGCAGAACACGTCCAGGGCCTGCTCGACGATTGGCTTCCCATCAAGGGCCAAAGCTGGCACGTGGCCAAGGATGACTGGGACTTGATGGTGTGCAGCCGCTGGCCCATCACCGCCGAATACGACAACATCAACCGACAATTCCCGGTGATTGTCAACGCCCCTTGGGAAGGCGACCTCATGGTCGCAGCCAGCCACCTCAAATGCTGCAATGGCGCGGCACAACGCCGCACTGAAGCCGATGAATACATGGCCTTCCTGCGCGACGCCATGACCGAGGGCGGCACACTCAATCTTCCGACCAAGACCCCAGTTGTCTATGGTGGCGACCTCAACATGGTCGGACCGGGATGGGCCATGCACACCCTGCTGACCGGCAACATTCACGACGAAAGTGCCCACGGCCCTGACTTCGCTCCCGATTGGGATGGCACATCACTTCTGGAATTGCCCTGTCTTCAAACGGATCGGGCCATGGACTACACCTGGCGCAATGACTACAGCGAATGGGGCGCAGGAAAACTCGACTACATCCTCGTTCAGGACGGCGCAGTCGACGTCCTCCGGAACTTCTCGGTCGAGACCTCATCCATGACACCCGAGCGTCGACAGGCCTATGGGCTCCAGCCCGGTGACGACTTGGAGGCCAGCGACCACTATATCGTCGTGGCCGACCTCAAAAAAAGAGACCGACGCCCCGGTACCAAGCCCGTTAAACTGAAAAAGGCAAACTGATCAGCGGCGGTCAGCGACCTGAAACACGCGGTTGATGTTGAAGCCGAAGTAGAGGTCGCCATCCTGCCATCGGCCTGGCGTCTCCGCAAGGAATGCCCGCTCAAACATGCCACGGCTGTTGGTCACATGCAACTGAAAGACATGGCCACCGGTCTCGATGTCCAAGCCCACACTCAATGAGTTGTGAAGGCCATCCTCGAGCGCGCGCGGAAGGAGATAATGGTACTCTCCATTCACCGACAAGCGATTGTTGAGCTTGTATCGGAACCCCAAACCAAGGGTGCCAAGGTCATTGGCCCGAGCCGGTTGGTCCACAAGATTGCGATGCACCAAAGACGGGATCAAAGCCAAAGAGAACTCAGGTGACCATTTGCGACTGACCACAAGCTGGTGCACATAACTCAGCCTGTGAATCCCACGGCGATCAAGGCCGTCCTCTGGAAAGCGCATTCCATCGCGCATCACCACCGAATAGCCCGTCAAGCTGACCGGAGCGCCTCCCCCGCTCTTCTGCTCTACAAAGCGCATCTTGATGTTGGCCTCCAAGGTCTTCCCAAAGGAAGACCGGGCCACACCAACCTGCAGCTGGTCGGTCACCCCGTAATCCAGTCCCATCCTCATCTGCGCATTGTCCAAGCCGAACAGCGCGTACCACCCGTCACTGATCCTCCCGAATCGATGGGCGATGATGAAATTCAACTCGCCCTTGCCCGTGGTTTCCGGGCTTTGCACATTGATGATGCGGCCCGCCTTGAATGCAGATGTGACCACCTCCGGGCCAGAGGACTCATCGAAGAAGGACATCAGGTCATCTTGCCCCCACACTGGGTGAGACAGGAAAGATGCGGCGCCAAAAAGCAGCGCGAAAACAAGCTCCCGCCTCATCTCGGCAAGAGGGTTGCTGACAACGTCACATCGATGACCTCGGCAATGTTCTCCGACACCACCTTGGGAATGTCGATGTCGTGATCCACACAGGCCACTGAAAACGCCGCCTCCAACGACCAACCCACACCGGTTCGCACCATGGTTCCTGTCACCTCTCGCTCCAACGAAACGCCATGCATCTCCAACGTCCCCTTGGCCACAACCTCCTGCGCATCCTTTACACCGAGGTCCAAACCACGCAGTGTTCCGCGAAAGGACGCTTTGGGGAATTGCTCGGATTCCATGTAGTTCTCATTGAAATGCTCTTCCATCAATGCCTTGGGGAAATGAAAGCTCAACATGGGCACCTGAAAAGCGAGCTGCTCTGAGGCCAAGTCCAAAATTGCAGATGCCTCATGACTTTCAGCGCGAATGTCCTCCAAAGGGGTCTCGCTCAAAAACGAAATGTGGGCCTCTCGCGTGGCGAACTGTTGGGCACTGGCTTGGATGCAGAATCCAAGAGAGAGAAAAAGAAGGGCTTTGCAGCGTTTCATCAATTGTTGGGTTTACCGGCGTCAATCCAAGCGGAGAACTGGGCAATGGAGCAGGAGTCGAGCTTTCCGGACTGTGGCATCAACAGAGGGTCACCGGGATTCCGGTCCATCCTGTCCAACATGATCTCCGCAAACATCGCAATGTCTGCATGCGCATCAAATCCAATACCGGCTGAAGGAGCCCCGCCCGAATGACAGCCCTGACAGTGGTCCGACACCAAAGGCAAGATGTCCAAACCATAGCGCACATCAACCGTCTCGCAATCTTCGGGTGTCCCGAGAGATTGGAGGTCATCGTAAGTGCAGCCAACCGCAAAAACGACCACGACAATACAAATTGTCCAAGCAGTGAATCGCGCCATTCTGTGGAAGTTAACCCCTGTATCCAAT
>CAXHAW010000225.1:0-3737 GCA_964014525.1 uncultured bacterium | reverse complement strand
ATCTTTTGCCATTCAGTTTAGCCGACGCTTGACATCCCGCATGGATCTTGGTTTTGTGGCCGGGACATCCTTAGGTGGTTTTCGGACCCCTGGGCGCGGCTGGGATGTAAGCGAGACGTTCGTTGTGGATGCAGTTGGTGACTTTCAATGGGTTGGCGCCGTTTTGAATCACAGGCCTTTTAACCTTGGGGGTGTCGGCGAGCACATCAGGGTTCAGCTGGGGCTTTACTCTGGACGAAACAGAATGCAGTTGACCAGCCGCAATTCTGGAGACGTTTTGGAAGGCTCATGGAGAAGCAGGGCATCGGTATACCTCGGTATGGGTGGGGATCTGAATCTAACGGACCGAATGGCATTGACTGCAGACGCAGGAGGTTTGTGCTTGGCCAATCCCAGAATTAACCGCGGAACGCCCAGCCAAGAGATGGTTGATGTCGCGAACTCAGTGGCGGAGACACACCTTTTTGCCCAGTGTCGTTTGGGTTTGGGCTGGTCATTTTAGATGCGCCAAAGTCACATCAATGAAAAGGGCCCCATTTCGATGCGGCCCGTTTTCATTTACCGCTGAATGGTGGTGGTGTAGATGGCCGCCTAGGCTTTTCGAATGACCTCCTCTACACAATCTCCAGTGTGGACAGCACCGTCACAAATTTTCATTTGTGCGGTGGCTTCAGAAGCTGGAATCCCAGTGTCTCTTCTGAACACTGTGATGTTGTAGGTCACGCCCTGTTTGAGATCTGGCCAATTCTGTCCTGTAAAATCAGTGTCGCACATGTCGCAACTGTACACCCTCCATTCCACATTGTCGCTCCCATAAGACGTCTCCAACATTAGGTCTGAATTGGGGGTGGAACAGGCCATCAGGATCATGGAGGCCGAACAAACGAGGAGACGTGTTTTTCTGTGTTTGGGGACCGTGGTTATTTCCGGTTGTTCCGGTTGTAGATGACGAGAATCGGAAGAATCAAGGCCATAACGAGGAAAATCATCATTGAATTCATGGTGCGGAGGTGTTTAGATTGGGATTCTGACAGCGAGAGTGCCACGTATACTCTCGATTTCAATATACCTCTGTCTCTATGCAACCCTTCGGGGTGTCAGGTGTTATTCCGTCATACATTGCAATGTCTTGGATTTGACACGTTACCTGCTCCTTGTTGTGGCCTTGTTTGGCCTGTTGACCACCAGCGCAAATGCGCAGGTTGTAATCAATGAATTTTCGTGTTCGAACTATTCGCTGAATATCGCTGGGGACAATGAAGACTTCGTTGAATTGTATAACCAGACAGCAAATGCAGTTGACATAGGGGGATGGTACCTCTCGGACAACGTTGACGTCCCGACGAAATTTGAAATTCCTGCGGGTACGGTCGTTCCGCCCAACGGATTCATCATGGTCATGTGCAGTGGGGAGGCGCAGGCTGGAAATCTATACGCAGGGGGCTTTCTGAACACGAACTTTCGGATTCACCAATGCAAGGAGGAGTCGGTCGTTTTGACTGATGATACCGGGTCAATTGTGGAGAGTCACACCTATGGTTCAGACATCTCTACCAATCAAGAGGATCACAGTTGGGCCCGTGATGCAGATGGCGCTGGTGATTGGAAAGTGTGCACTGCGCCTACGCCAAATGCTTCAAACGCTGGCGCTGCCGCATCAATGTATGATGGGTATGCTCCGATGCCCGTCATGGGGGAGGCACCAGGATACCATCCCAATGCGATGTCCCTGGACATTTCGGGACCCGCAGGGATGGAGATTTACTACACGTTAGATGGATACAAGCCATCGGCGATGAGCTTGCCCTATTTGGCGCCCATAGGATTGATGGCGACGACGGTGGTGCGCGCGCTCGTTGTGGATCCTACGGGCAATTTGGCCCCCAGTTTTACAGAGACCAACACGTATTTCTTTGGCAATGATGCGCACTCCATCCGGGTCGTGAGTGTCAGTGGAGGTGGACTCGAGGACGGGGCTTGGGATGGAGATGAGCCGATGCACATTGAATTCTTCCACGAGGATGGCAGTTTTTGGGTGGAGGCCGAGGGCGACTCCAATGAGCACGGCAACGATTCCAATGCCTATCCGCAGAAGGGATTTGACTACATCACGCGAGATCAGATGGGGTACGATGATGTTGTGGATGCAGAGTTGTTCCACCTTGCTGATCGGGGCAAATTCCAACGTCTCATCTTCAAGGCTGCGGCCAATGACAACTACCCCTACTCTGGTGGGGCTCACATCCGGGATGCCTACGTCCAGACCTTGAGCCAACTCGCTGATTTGCACCTGGACGAAAGAACCAACGAGAGTTGCATTCTCTACATCAATGGACAGTATTGGGGTGTCTACGAGTATCGGGAAAAGGTGGACGACAGTGACTTCACCAAGAAGTACTACGACCAGACCCGCTATGACATCGACTTTTTGAAGACATGGGGTGGTACATGGGAAGAATACGGAGATGGTGCCGATTGGTATGACCTCGTGGACTTCATCACCACGAATGACATGACGGCTGATGCCAACTATCAGCAGGCGGTGTCTGAGCTCAATGAGATGTCGCTCATTGACTATTTCATTCTCAACAGTTACGTGGTCTGCGCGGATTGGTTGAATTGGAACACGGCGTGGTGGCGCGGTCGGAACCCCGATGGAGATGGCCGCCGCTGGCGCTATGCGTTGTGGGACATGGACAACACCTTTGGCCACGGAGCGAACTACACCGGCATCCCCGATACCGGTTCAGAGGCGGACCCTTGCGACCCGGAAAACATGGGCGACGTGGGAGGGCAAGGCCATAGTCCGGTACTCACTGCCTTGATGGGCAATGATACCTTTTGGGCAACCTACATCAACCGGTGGGCTGATTTGGGCAACACCCACTTTACGTGTGCGAACATGCATTCGGTATTGGACAGCATGATTGCGGTTATTGAGCCAGAGATGCCCCGTCAAATTGACCGTTGGGAGGGCAATCTGGCAGAATGGGAGGCTGCAGTTCAGGAGGTTCATGACTTCATCGATGAGCGTTGCAATGAAACTGTGCTCACTGGTATTGAAGACTGTTATGATGTGGAGTCCGTGACGCTGACATTGTTGATCGATGGATGCGGGGAGGTTGAGCTCAATACGGTGGACATTGACCCTTCGATGGTTCCATTTGAAGCTTGGTATTTCTCAGGGGTTCCCATTTCCTTTGAGGCTGAGGAAGAGTGCACGGGCGCTGAGTTTCTTTTTTGGGAAGTGGTGTCAGGTGACGTTGTTATTGATTCGCCTCAGGACCTTTTAGTCGAATTGGTGCTCAATGGCGACGCCACCATCATGGCCCACTTTGGAGAGCCTGTTCCCCCGGAAACGGTGGTGTTCAATGTTGAACCCGCTGGTGTTGGGGACATCCTAGTCAATGGTGTGGTGGCCGGTCCCTACCCTGATGAAATTGAGTTGTTTGACGGGGAACATGATATCCTCGCCACTGCGAATACTTGGTGGGAATTTGCCCACTGGAGCCATGAAGGCAATGCCGTCTTGCCCGATGTGGAATTGGCGGACGCGACCTTGTTGGTGGACACGGGTGGCGCTGTGACTGCTCACTTTGAATATGTTGAACACGTGAACCTCGTGGTGGATGTTGAGCCTATCGGTTCAGGCGCTGTGGAGGTTGTCGGTCGTGCTGTTGTCAGTGACCACTGGGAGGACAGCTTTGTGGTAGACGGCCCAGAGGCCTTCCTTGCAA
>CAXHAW010000224.1:0-3751 GCA_964014525.1 uncultured bacterium | reverse complement strand
AATGGCATCCTGGGCCTTCTTCAGCGGACCATGGTCGCGAGTGCTGTCGATGTGGTCACGCTCGCTCAAATTGGCGGTGACCTCATCTAGGGTTACCGTGCGCCCTCGTTTCTGCAGTTCTTGGTATCTCCGATGGGCACGGGCGTCTATGCTCGCGGTCATGAAAAACTTCACTTCCGCATCCGGAATCACCACGGTGCCGATGTCGCGGCCATCCATGACCACACCTCCAGCTGCCGCCATCTGTTGTTGAGATCGCACCAGCTTATGCCGAACATCAGAGACCTTGGCAACCAGGCTAACGTGACGGGACACTTCATGGGTTCGAATTTCCTTCTCTACGTTTCGTCCGTTCAGGCAAATCTCTCCTCGCCCGGAAACAGGATTGAACCGAAAGGTGAGGAAGATGCGGTCCAGTGCTGCTTTCAGTCCGGCTTCGTTTAATTGCCCCTCTCGTTCAATGAGTTTTTCTCGGAGAGCGAACAGGGCGACTGCCCGGTACATGGCACCAGAATCGATGTAGAGATAGTTGAGAGATTTGGCCAATCCTTGGGCCAATGTGCTTTTGCCGGAGGCGCTCAAACCGTCGATGGCGATGCGGATTCTTTTCATGGGGTCAACGGTCGGTGAGTCGGGTCCGGATGGCGAGGTGGGTTGAAGCCCCCGCAGTGTGATAGGTGTTCCTGGCGATTGCAAGTTGGAACCTTCGGACGGTGAAATCCAACCCCCATGCGAATCCGGCGGTGCCGGGAGCCGCAGCAAGGCGCAATTCCTGCCGACGTCGGTGATGGTAGCCGAAGCGCACGCGCAAGCCATTACCTAAATCGAGCTCTGTGCCAATGGCCAGGTGCCGCAGAAGGCGGTCTCCAAATGCCCATGTGCCATTGGCAATCGTGTCCCCAGTCAGGGGATCGATGCTGTCGTCGTAGCGTCCTTCTGGAGCGAGGTCCCAAGTCTGTAAGTCGTTGTAGGTCGCAAGCAAGGTGAAGGGGGCATTGGAAAACCCCTTGGAAATAGACAGCCTAAGATCACGGTTAAATCGCCCCGGTGTGCCAGACCCCCTCACATTGGTCATGCCTCCCCAAGGGCGCCACAGGGCCGCGAGTCGAAGTTGACGGTCACGCCGGAGATAGGTCAGTCCGAGATCCAGTTGGGCAAAATTCGAGCGGCGGTCTGCCAGAAGGCTTTGGCCCAACCAAATGGATGTGCCGATGGTCAGGTTGGTGTCCAACGGAAGGGCTGTTCCACTGACCCAAGCCACATCGGATGCGGAGAAGTTGCCCGTTTCAAGGCCGACAGGGTCCCGACCTGTAAAGGTGCCAAAGCCAAGGTTCCGGAACCCAGTATGCCAGACCCATTTTCGGGCCTGCGGTTGACGGGCGTAGACCACTGCAGCTTGGGCAGCTCCCGAGAAAAAGTCCATATAGCCGAAGTGCAGCTGGCCACCGTGGGTGGAGTCTAGTAGGGCCGGTTGGCCGAGAACATCGCCCAAAGTGGAGGACAATGGTGCCCCCATGCTTTCGCCTGAACCGGCAAGCCTGGCCGACAAGGGAAGCTCGAGCAGCCCAGGGCGCACCGCGTCATCCTGCGCGAATGCGCTCCCGTTCGCAGAGAGCAGGAGGACCAGCAGCCAGATGGCGGTTTGTCGCATCATCAGGTGGTGATCTTCAGGGGGTTGTCGACCGTCTCTTTGAGAAGGGCCCGATCGATCACGTCGGTCATGTTCTTCACGTAGTGGAAACGCAGGCCCTTGAGGTGTCGTGCCTGAATCTCTTCCACGTGTTTCTGATTGGACTCGCACAAGACAATTTCCTTGATTCCGGCACGCCTCGCGGCCAAGAGTTTCTCTTTGATTCCGCCCACAGGAAGCACTTGACCTCGAAGGGTGATCTCACCTGTCATCGCCAGGAATTTCCGGACTTTTCGCTGGGTGAAGATGGAGGCCAATGCGGTCAGCATGGTGATCCCTGCGGAGGGCCCGTCTTTGGGTATGGCCCCTGCGGGCACGTGCACGTGCACATCATAAGTGTCAAACACCTTGGGGTCTAGATTCAAGTCTTCGGCGTGCGCCTTCAGGTATTGAAGTGCGATGACGGCACTTTCCTTCATGACATCCCCCAGATTTCCGGTCAGGGTTAGTTTCCCCTTTCCCTTGACGATGCTGGTTTCGATAAACAGAATGTCTCCGCCTGCCGGAGTCCAAGCCAGACCCGTGACCACACCTGCAACGTCATTGCCTTCGTAGCGCTCTTTTTCATGCGAGGGGCCGAGAATGTGGGTCAATTCTTCCGGAGCAATGGTCATGTCATGTTTGATGTCCATTGCGATTTGAACGGCGCGATGGCGAACCACCTTTGCAATTCGCTTGTCCAGGCCACGAACCCCACTTTCGTTGGTGTATTCAGCACAGATTTTCTCCAAGGTTGCGTCGGGGATGGCGATTTGCTCTTCGGTGATTCCAGTCTCTTCCACATGCTTGCTGATGAGGTGGCGTTTGGCGATTTGCACTTTCTCCTCTACCGTGTAACCTGAGACTTCAATGATCTCCATCCTGTCGCGCAGGGCAGGCTGAATTGTAGCCAGGCTGTTGGATGTGGCCAAGAACATGACCTTGGATAAATCGTAATCCAACTCGAGGTAGTTGTCGTAGAATGCGCTGTTTTGCTCCGGATCGAGCACCTCCAACATCGCAGAGGAGGGGTCGCCATGAAGGTCACGACTCAGCTTGTCAATCTCATCGAGAACGAAGAGCGGGTTGGAGGTTCCCGACTTTTTTAAATTCTGAATGATGCGGCCGGGCATGGCGCCGATGTAGGTCTTCCTGTGACCGCGTATTTCCGCTTCATCTCGCATGCCACCCAATGACATCCGAACATATTCGCGCCCAAGCGCCTTGGCGATGGACTTGCCAAGGGAGGTCTTGCCCACCCCTGGGGGGCCATACAGGCAGATGATGGGCGATTTCATGTCGCCTTTTAGTTTCAAAACAGCGAGGTGCTCGATGATCCGCTCCTTGACCTTTTCTAGACCATAGTGGTCTTCGTCTAATGTTTCCTGAGCATGGGTCAGGTCGAAGTTGTCGTCGGAAGCGATGTTCCACGGCAAGTCGAGCAACAGGTCTAGGTAGTTGGATTGCACACTGTATTCGGCACTTTGCGTGTTCATCCGCTCGAGCTTGCCTATTTCCTTGGCGAAGGTCTCAGCGACATTCTCAGGCCAATCCTTCGTTTCCGCGCGCAACTTCTTGCCCGCTATGTCTTCCTTGTGCGGGTCAGAACCAAGTTCTTCTTGGATTTGCTTCATCTGCTGGTGCAGGAAGAACTCGCGTTGTTGCTTGTCAATGTCGGTCTTGACCCGGCTCTGTATGTCGTTTTTGAGTTCGAGCACCTTCAACTCTTCGCCGAGCAGTTCCATGAGCTTCTCGACGCGTTCCTTTACACTCTCAGCCTCGAGCAGCCCTTGTTTCTGCACTTTTTCAGCATTCATATTGGCTGCGATGAAGTGCACCAGAAACCGGAGTGAATCGATGTTTTTAATGGCAATCGCAGCTTCAGAAGGCAGGTTGGGGCTGTGCTGGATGACCTCCATGCTCATTTCCTGAAGACTTTGCCGCAGCGCATCTTCTTCATTTTCGGACCATTCGGGAGCGGAGTCGGGAAAGGCCATCACCTTGGCTCTGAGGTACGGGTCCTCGCTCACGACTTCGCCCATCCGGCAGCGGCGTTTTCCCTGGATGATGACCGTATTGGAT
>CAXHAW010000223.1:0-3760 GCA_964014525.1 uncultured bacterium | reverse complement strand
CCGATGTACCAGAACACCAGGGAAACCGAGAAATAGGTCGAGATGGCGAACACATCCCACAGAAGGGGACTGTTGAAATTCACCCACAGAGAACCAAACTGGTTTGGGAGCGGCAACACCCAGTAGCTGACCCAAATTCTCCCCATGTGAATGCCTGGGAAAATAGCAGCCATAATGACTGCAAAAATGGTCATGGCCTCAGCGGACCGGTTGATGGCCATTCTCCATTTCTGACGAAAAAGGAGCAGCACAGCCGAAATCAAGGTTCCGGCGTGGCCGATTCCCACCCACCATACAAAGTTGGTGATGTCCCAAGCCCATCCTACGGTCTTGTTCAATCCCCAGACCCCAATGCCGGTTCCAATCAAATACAGAATACACCCGACGCCGTAGAAGGCTATGGTGCTCGAAATCGCAATGCCAATTTTCCAACTCAGCGGTGGGGAACCTTGAATTGGCCCAACCACATCATCCGTGATGTCTTTGTAGGTCTTGTTCCCCAGGATCAGGGGCTCCCGTATTGATGCTTCTTGCTGCATGAATCAGGCGTTGGGGGTGTTGCGCACCTTGGTCAGGTATGCGATGTTCGGCTTGACCCCGATCTCTTCGAGAGCGTGATAACGGCGGTTGTTTTCAAACACCTTCGCCACTTCGCTGTTGGGGTCATTCAAGTCTCCAAAGCTGATGCACTTGGTGGGGCATGCGTCTGAGCATGCGCAGTCCACGAGATCGTCGGTCAAGGGCACACCTGCTTTCTTGGCCTCCAACTTGGCGGACTGGGTGCGCTGCACGCACAAGCTGCACTTCTCCATCACACCGCGGCTGCGGACAACAACGTCTGGGTTCAGCACCATCCGTTGGATGGCGTCCTGAGCGGGATTGAAGTTCTGGAACTTCTGGTATCCCGGGTAGTGGAACCAGTTGAATCGACGCACCTTGTATGGGCAGTTGTTTGCGCAGTAGCGCGTGCCAATACAACGGTTGTAGGTCATTTGATTGAAGCCCTCATTGGAGTGCGTTGTCGCAGCCACAGGACAGACCGTCTCGCACGGTGCGTGATTGCAATGCTGGCACATCATCGGCATGTGCACCGTCTGCGGGTTGTCACTCGGCTTCTCCATCTTGGCATAGGTGGAGATTACACCTTCGCCTTCTTCCTCGCCGCGCTCTTTGCTGAAGTCCGAACTGTAGTATCGGTCCACACGCAACCAGTGCATGTCGCGGTGCCGACGCACCTCATCCTTTCCGACAATCGGAACGTTGTTTTCAATGTGGCAGGCCGTGATGCAGCTGGAGCAACCAATGCAATGGGTCAGGTCAATCGACATTCCCCAACGGTGCCCCACTCCCTCGACGGCATGTTCATGCCACATGTCGAACTCCTCAGTGGCCTTCTTGTCGAGCGCGTTGATTTCCCCGTCGCCATTGACGTCATCATGGACATTGAGACCAATGGTTTTGTTCCAACTGGCCTCGCCTCTTGGGGCGTCCATCTCCGCGAAGTAAGACTGGAAGTCCGTTTCCTTGACGACAGAGTCCCGTCCCATATAAGTGTGGTGCATCTGCGTGCACGCAATGGGGTACGTCTCATCCGTGGTCTCGATGGTGACCTCGAAAGCGGAATAGTCGGGCATTCCTGCTGTGAGGTCTGCCATCGGGAATACATTCTTTCCAATCGGCACGAGATTGCCATCCCCATCGAGGAGGTGCTGCCCGTTCTCTCCAACTTGGAAGGCAGCGCGTCCGATATTCTCATTGTTGGCGCCCCGTCCATACCCCATGGCGACACCAATGGTACCATCGGCCTGTCCAGGCTGCGGAATGACCGGGAGGCGCAGCGTCTGGCCCGCAGCCGTCACTTCCACAACGGAAGCGGGGTCCTCCTGAGCGATGTATGTGTTGAGCCCCATGGACTCCATGTCGGCCTGAGACATGGTGATGTAGTTGTCCCAAGTCACCTTGGTGATGGGGTCTGGCGTCTCTTGAAGGAATGGATTTCCAGCCTGTTCGCCGCTGCCCATCGTCGTTTTGCGATACATGGAAAGCTCAAAACCTTGTCCTGTTCGGCTGTTGGCCTCGCGCAGGGCTCCTGCCAAGTCACCCCCCAAGAAGACGGGAACTGAACGCTCTCCGCCAGCCACCATCATGACGCCATTGTGCACAGCCTCGTTCCACGCCTGGTCCCGATACATGTCGTCGGGCACGTATGCAGCGTTGTGGGTCTGACGCATGAAAGAATACCAGTCCATTGGCTGGCCTGACCAAGCCAGCAGGCTCTCGCCCGCATGGCGCGTCTCATACAAGGGCTGAATGGTCGGCTGGACAAGGTCCATCCGGCCAGGACGGAGCATCAAATCGTCCCAAGACTCAAGCCAGTGGTGCCGGGGGGCCATCACGTTGCACAAAGCACCTGTTTCGTCTTCAAAAAGCGAAGTGGAGACGGTTGTCTTGACCTTCGCCATGCCCTCTCGGAAACCGGCAGCATCAGGACCATGGTATGCCGG
Organism: uncultured bacterium; assembly: GCA_964014525.1. Taxonomy (GTDB): domain Bacteria; phylum Bacteroidota; class Bacteroidia; order Flavobacteriales_D; family Sanyastnellaceae; genus UBA8752. The sequence goes on along the minus strand of CAXHAW010000223.1, from coordinate 1,256 downwards.
ATTCACCCCGTGCACCACAAGGGTGGACACCTGACCCGCCTTCATTTGTTTGACAAGATCCAAGTAGGCCTTGTCCTGCCCCTGAAATAGGCCAGGCTGAGCAGGAATGACCACAGTTTGTCCGACAGCGCCCAGAATCCGATTGATCGCGAGGGCAATACGCTGGGTGGACACGTTGTTGTCATTGGCAATAACCAAGCCGGATGCACCCGCACTTCTGAGATCGGATGCAGCGCGCTTCACGTCCTCCATGATTGAGGCCTCCAGATTCACAACGGCACCCTCACCCGACAACTCCCGATACAAAGCGGCCAACACCCGGCCGGAATCAGAAGGCTTCACCCGGACGCGGACATCCGCGTTGGACCCGGTCAAACTCATGTTGGATTCAAAGGCGTACAGACGGGACATCGCCCCCTTTTCAGGGGCCCTGCCCGAAGTCCAACCACAGCTGTATCGAACACTGTCTCCCCAAGTTCCCAGAAAGTCAGCACCCACTGTGACCACGCACTCCGCATCTGCGAACTCGTATTCTGGAAAAGCACGCACACCATAGTCAGCCTCCACGGCCTCGCACAAAGCACCGTAACTCACCGCGTCAAGCTGGATGTGTTCCACACCTGAAGATTCAGCAGCAACTGCAATGGCGCGTTGAACGCTCGGGCTCAAAACCGTGTTGGTCAACAAGACTTTCCGACCACTTCCAGCAAAGGCGTCGGAAACGACACTGTCGACTGAATCCCAATTGCTTTCCTTGCCCTCTATCTGGGGCTTCATCAAACGGGAGCCATCATACAGGCCCATCATGGAGCTGTTGACCCTTGAATTCACCACACCCACGCCTGTGTCTCCATTGCTCCGAATGAAAATCGGACGCCCCTCACGGGTTTTGACCATGACATTCACAAAGTCATGACCATCGTAATAGGCTGAAGCGTAATGGTTGGCGACACCGGGGGTGATTTCCTCTGGTTTGTTCGTGTATGGAATCGATTTGACGACAGGCGTCTCGCAAGCAGCAAGCGTAGCGGCCGTCAAGGAGAAGCCCATAAACTTCAAAAAGTCACGTCGACCGGTGTTGGCCCGCTGCAAACGATCGTCCGAAAGGAGCTGGTCTACGGGTCGCTCCGCAGGAAACTCCTCCGCCTCCATGCGCTCGAACTCCGGAGTCCTATCCAACTCCTCCAACCCAGACCAGTATGTCTGTCTCTCATACACATCTCCGAGCCCACGAGACTTCACGGAATCTCGGTTGC
>CAXHAW010000222.1:0-3779 GCA_964014525.1 uncultured bacterium | reverse complement strand
TTGGTCACTGCCGTAGTGTACCCTAAAGCTTCTCCCTGTGTCAACGGAAGCCCCTGGCCCCGTACCCATAACATGGGGATCATACAGCGTCACATGGACGCCTGCCTGAATCAAACTGGCAGCGGTGAACCCGCCCATGACACCACCGCCCACCACTGCCACCCGAAGGGGCTGGTCAGGGTGCCTCGCCGGCCGAAAAAGATGCGGGTGGCCGGTCATGATGATGTGAAATTGTGGCGGTGAGACGGCACCTTGACGAGTTCATCGCTTAGAAATTCAGCGATGGCACGCATGCCTTGACGCGCATTGCCCCATCGGGCTTCTGCCTCCGCGTTGTAATTGGTGTTAATGTTGACATCATAGAAATGCAACCTCCCTTGCGCATCTGGTGACGCTTCCATGGCTGCGACCTCCATGCCAGAATCTGAAAGAAACGCAAGGCAACGCTCCACCTCAGTGGGATGGTGAGACTCCAGCACCTCAAACTTGGCCCTCCCATCAGCCGGACAGAATGCGGTTCCCACCTGACAAGCATCAGATGGGCAAAGGTCAAATCCGCCTCCCGTGTCAATGCTCACAGTGTAGTAATGGCGTCCACCAATGAATTCGAGGCGCAGCACCCTGCCCTCGGCAGGCTTCATATAGTCTTGCAGGACAACCGTGCCATCCAGCGTGTAGGACTCGAACGTATTGGCGACCGCCTCGACATCTTCCGCGTTGTGCACGAGGGTAACTCCTGTTCCCTTTCCCCCGCGGTTGGGCTTGACGATAAAGGGGCGATCCCATCGCGCCGCAGCCCTGCGAAATGCATTGGCCCCTGTGGCAGCAACCGTATGCGGCGCAGGCAAGCCATGGTCACGAAGGGCAATCACCTGCTCCACTTTGCTCACTTCCAAGGCTGTGGCTCTGCGGTTGTTGATCACCCTTCGACTATGAGACTCCAACCAAGCCATTACGCCGCGGGTCGCTTCCCAAGCAAAGCGGTGATCCCGGGTGTGGCTGCTGGCGCTCATTCGGTTGTAGAAAATGCCTTCTGGCGGCAAGGCAGACATGTCGAGTTCTGCCTCATCGATGAACCACTCTCTGTATGGCAGTCCGCTCAACTCAAGGTGCGCGATAAGTGGCTCGACCCAGACACTGTTTTCGTGAAGAATGTGGATGACCGGTCTGGTATCGATGGACCCTGTCAGGGGGAGTATGGGAGAAATCATGACGGTTGAAATGGGGGCAAACAAAAAGCCCGGCTGGAGAGCCGGGCGCAGTACAATCAAGGAGGCGTTTTCACATGGAATTAGCGAATATGAAGGTGCTGTGCCCGGCGGACCGAACAACAAGAACAACAGCACGTAGAATTTCCATTCACATCCTCAATATAGGAATAAAAAGAATCATATAAAAGATTCATATACTTAATATGGGTCTACATCTATTACAACGCGAATTGACCTGTACTCATCAACCTCCCTAAACGCTTGGACATCCTCCTTCAGCGCCGCCTTGAAGGCGGCGGGTGAAGCCTCCCTTTCGAACTTGAGAAGAATGTGCCGATGGAACTGATCATTCATTCGTGGAATCGACGGCTCTTCAGGGCCAATCACCCGCCCACCGAATCGACTTCGCAAGCGTCCTGCCAGAGCAGATGCACCCTGCCGAACCTTGTGTGGATCGCGGTGTCGCAGGACCAAACGAACGAGACGGACAACCGGCGGATAATGAAATGTCCTGCGCTCCTGCATTTCTGCTTTTGCCATGGACACAGCATCATGGCGAACCACATGGGAAAACACCCAGTGCTCCGGATCAAAGGTCTGAATCAACACACGCCCCTGATCTTCCCTTCGACCAGCTCGGCCCGCCACCTGTGTCAGAAGTTGGAAGGTCCTTTCCAACGCACGAAAATCTGGATGGTGCAACATTCGGTCAGCTTGCAGGATGCCGACAAGACCCACATTTTCAAAATCCAACCCCTTTGTCACCATTTGGGTCCCGATAAGCACCTGAACCTCTCCGGTCTCGAAAGAGCGGATGATTCTCTCATGTCCCGATCGAGTGCGCGTGGTATCCAAGTCCATTCTCGCCGAGATTACCTCGGGAAAGTGTGTGGTGACCTCCTCCTCAATGCGCTCCGTTCCAATGCCTTTTGACTCCACCTCCTCGCTTCCGCATCTCGGACAGGCACTTGGCTCCGATTCCCGGTATCCGCAATAGTGGCAATGCAAGTCCTTCAGGTATTTATGCAATGTCAGGGACACATCACAACGCGCGCATTCTGGAACCCATCCGCAGGTTCTGCATTGGGAAACGGGCGCATACCCCCTCCGGTTTTGAAACAGTATCACCTGCCTTCCCGCATTGAGGGTCTCCCCGATGGCCTCTAAAAGGGTCTGGCTGAAATGCCCTTCCATTCGACGCTGTTTGTGCGCCTTGCGCAAATCGACGAGCTCTACGGAAGGGAGAGAAGTTCCTCCAAACCGCTCGCGCAGCGCCACGTGAACTGCACGCTCTCCTTCGACTGCCCAACGCGATTCGAGCGAAGGGGTCGCTGAGCCCAGAACCACGTGGGCGCCGTGCAGGTGTCCCAGCATCGCGGCCACATCCCGGGCTTGATAGCGCGGGGCGGGATCCTGCTGTTTATAGCTGGAGTCGTGCTCCTCATCCACCACGATGAGCCCAAGCTTTCGAAATGGCAGAAACACTGCACTGCGCGCTCCTACCAGAAGGCGCCCCTTGCCCTGTTCCTCAGCGACCCGTCGAAAGGTTGTGGTTCGCTCCCTAGGCGTAAATCGGCTGTGGTAGACCTCGAGCCGGTCTCCAAAAAACCGCCGCAGCCGAACGATAAGCTGGGTGGTCAAGGCAATCTCCGGAACCAAAAACAATGCATCCCTGCCCTCCATGAGAATATCGTGGATGAGGTGCGTGTACACTTCAGTCTTTCCCGAACCCGTGACCCCTTCAAGCAGCACGAGCCCCTTTTGATTTAATCCCTGTCGGGTTGCACGCACTGCCTCTGTTTGGGCGAGACTCAATTCGGCGAGAGGCAACACCTCATCGTGGGTTCCAATCAACCACGGATCCTGTTTGAAGGCGAATGCGATTCCCTTCTCGACCAAGGCCTTGAACACCTTTGTATCAATGCTGCGCTTTTTGACCAGGTCCGCCATGGGGACCCCCACCTTGTGTCTTGGATCATCGAGCAAGGCCATCATCGCTCGAGATTGTGCAGGTGCTCGCGCATCCAATCGATCCAATTGCTCGCCAAACCAGCGCTCATCCCCCGTTGCCCTCTCCGACAGCCGGACCATAGAAACGACCTTCCGTCCGGGGCCACTTCGCATTTCCTCGTTGGACAACACCCAACCGGACTCGACCAGCGCGCGAAGCACTGGGGCAGGATCCTTCAACCCGAGTAAGTCCCCCACTTCCCGGTAGGTCATTCCTCGCCGTAACCTCAGCGCCTCGACCACTTGAAACTCGCGGTCTTCCAGATCGGAATCGTCCCGATCGTCCGCATCTGATGCCAACTGAAGCTTGGTTTCGCTGGCCAGTCGCATGCCCCCGGGCAAGGCCGCCAGGGCCACTTCACCTGGAGAGCAACAATAATGTCCTGCCATCCAATCCCAAAAGCGCAGGGTCTCCTCCGACAACAACGGCTCCCGGTCCAATAAACTGACGAAGGCTTCGGTCCGGTGCTCGGGTTTTCTGTCGTGGACGGAACGCACCACAGCCGTATGAAGTCGCTTTCCCCTGAGCGGCACGACCACCCGACTCCCCACCATGAC
>CAXHAW010000221.1:0-3831 GCA_964014525.1 uncultured bacterium | reverse complement strand
GTGTGGGGCGCACTCCACCGGATGCCGTCCACCCAAAGGGCAACCTGCTCGAAGGTTCCGCCACGGATGCTCATGTCAGTTTGCGCACCCCATGGCCCGCGCTGTCGTGCGTCAATGCCGGGGACGCTTTCCAGAAGGCCGTCGAGTGAAGGTTGGGCTGCTCCAGCAATAACCTCAGGGCTGAGGGTGATCAGGTTTCTGGGTTCTGCAGATTGCGTTTCACTGAAGGTGGTTTGTACCACGGCTTCGGGAATGGAAAGTGTGTCCTGTCCTGAAGCAGAAATGAGGGGCGCAAACAGGAGCAGGGCGAGGGAGAGCCGGGTGGTCATGCGGTTTGATTGATACAGCAAGGCTACGACGACAAAACAGCTTAACCTGTTTTTTGGCGGGCCTCAGGAATGGACTTTGTCCACGGCTTGTTTCATGGAATCGACGAGCCGTTCAATCTCGCGTGTGTTGCCTGTGAACAGAGGTGTGCGTTGGTGAAGTGATGTGGGAACCATGTGCAGCAGGTCGTGGCTGTGGCAGCGTGTGGATCCGCCCGCCTGGTGGGCGAGGAAGGCCAGCGGCTGTGCCTCATAGAGCATGCGGAGTTTTCCTTGAGGCTTGTCTTGGGTTCCCGGGTACAAATAGATGCCGCCATGGATGAGGTTGCGGTGGAAATCGGCCACCAACGCACCCGTGTAGCGCGCTGTCATGTTGCGGGTACGGCACGTTTTGACAAAGGGTTTTACGCCGGGAACTGCTTCGTCTAGGCAGGACTCATTCATGCTGTAGACCCTCGCTTCTTCAGGGAACTTCATGTCTGGATGAGACAAAAAGAACTCCCCAATCGAAGGGTCATAGGTGAATCCATTGACCCCACAACCAGTGGAGTATACGAGCATGGTCGAGCTTCCATAAAGCACGTATCCTGCCGCCACAAGGTCTTTGGCGGGCTGAAGGAAATCCTCCATTGAGGCGGGTTCGGTCAGTGGAGTGCGTCGCCGATGGATGCCGAAGATGGTACCCACGCTGATGTTGACGTCGATGTTGGATGAGCCGTCAAGGGGATCGATGCAGACAACGTATTTACCATAGCCTTTGCCTTGGCCCCGTTGGCTGTGGTCCACGTGAAGGATGCCGGGCTGCTCTTCGGACACGATACCCCCGACCTTGAGACAAGACCGGAGCACGCGATGAAAGGCGTCGTCTGCATAGACGTCGAGTTTCTGTTGCGTCTCTCCTTGCACATTTTGCGTCCCGTTTCCGTCGGTGTGATGGGCACCCAAAATGCCCGAAAGTCCAGCACGGTTGACGTGCCTGTTGACCATCTTGGCGGCAGTCGCGATGTCGGTCAGGAGTCGCGATAGGTCACCGGTGGCGCCGGCGAATTCCGCCTGACGCGCCACAACAAATTCTTGTAGCGTGTTTGCTCCGATCATTGCAGAGAGCTTCGCATAAAGATATGCAAGTGTGGTTTCGGGTTCGGAGGTCGAGAATTGGCTTTACAAAACAGCACGTGCCGGGGACAGGAGGCCCGCTCAATGGGCCGGAGCCACGGCTTTGGCCAGCATCACAAAGTCTCGTGGTGACAATTGTTCGGCTCGTTTCCCGCGCCATTCCTCGGGAATGGAGTTGGCGTCATAGCCGCCGGCGCGGAGTGCGTTGCGGAGGGTCTTTCTGCGTTGACCGAAGCCAGCCTTTACCACCTTGCGCAGTGTTTCGTATTCCACATCGGGATCTTCATCTGGCGTGCGCACCAGTTGAATGACACCAGATTGAACCTTCGGAGGGGGTAGGAAGGCTTCAGGCGCCACGGTGAAGGCGTAGTCGCACCGATAATACACCTGCATCAAGACCGAGAGGATGCCGTAGGTTTTGGAGCCATGGGCCGCGCAGATTCGATCGGCCACCTCTTTTTGGAACATGCCGACACATTCGGGGACCCGATGACGCCAGTCCAAAACCCGGAAGAGGATTTGACTGCTGATGTTGTAAGGAAAGTTCCCGACGATGGAAAAAGAGCCCTGCAGGCCTAGGCTTTCCGGTGTGCAACGGAGTAAGTCACCCTCATGGACGCGATTCGAATCGATCCAATCACTCGACTTCAGATATGCAACGGATTCCCGGTCGATCTCGATCACATGAACTGCTTTGTCGAATCGGCTCAATAGAGGACGGGTCAGTGCGCCTGTTCCTGGTCCGACCTCCAGTATCGTCGTTGTCATTTCGCCGGTTACCAGTTCGGCGATGCGCTTGGAGATCGCAGGGTCCTTGAGGAAGTGCTGGCCAAGGTGTTTTTTGGCGGAGACCCCATCATCGCGGTGGGCGGAGTGTCGTTTCATTGGTCACGCAGTGCGCCTGCTGCAATCACGCGCATGGTGGTCCGGAAAGCAAGCGCTTGGTTTCCGAATGCCTCCTTTCCTTTTTTGCGCATGGCTGGGGCGAACTCGCTTTCATAGCGATCGAAATCCCCTGGGCTGGCCAACTCGTACTGCACGGTATACGTCGGCCCGGCGTCTTCGGCGCCCTGTAATTCCGAGAATCGGAACCCCAGAAAGCAACCCGTGGCAAGCATCTCTCGCAGGTGTACCTCTAACATCCAGGAGAGCCATTTGGCTTGGATATCGGGTTCCACACTCATTGTTACATTATATATAAGAGTGATTTCTTTGTCCATTAAATGCGGCTTTTGTGTGACGAATAAAATAAATTTTACTTTTGGACGAAGAAAAATGCTGTTTTATCGATAATTCTAACTATCTTCATGCTTCGAGAAATCTTAACCGAGATGAAATTGATGCGCTCACTCTTATTGTCCACAGTTATGCTGGTGACGGCTTTTGCCGCTCAAGCCCAGCAAAACTATGGGATTGCTTACCAAGCTGTAGCCCGCGATGCGGATGGCGATGCTTTGGAAAATGCAACCTTGGACGTTCGCTTTACCCTTCAGGATGCGGCTTCGACCGCCGTTTGGACTGAAACTCATGCTGGCATACTCACTGACGAGTTTGGTCTAATCAACCTTACCATTGGCAGTGTTGAAGGTTTGGATGTGTCGACGTCTTCCAGTGTTCTCTTGTCTGAGAGCGAATTGATGGACGCGGGACCCAATGGGGTCTGGCCTTACGTCATGACGCTGGTGGCAAATGACGATCCCTCCAGTTCAGCTCAGCAGGTCATGGAGCTGCACGTAACAGCCCTTCCTGATGGAGGTGCCAATTATCGTGTGGTGAAGTCCGTGGCCAATGGAAACTGGTTCCAAGGTCCTGCAACCGCCCTTGCGGTGGGTCTAAACACGGTGACAGTGCCTGCGGTTTCCTTTCAACGGGCTGTAAAGATTCAATTCGGAAGTGGAGACATTGAATTTGATTCGCTGGTGTTGAATGGACTGCAGCAGGTGAGTGCGCCTGAAGCATCTGGCCTTTCATCCATCGACTGGTCCACTGGTGGCTATTCCTTTGCGGTTGAGGTGAACTCTGGTGATGGCTTTGAGTTGTTTGGGGCCCTCGAGGTGACCTCAGTCCCCGTGGCCCAGTTTGCCACCAGGGCACCTGAGGTGAAAGCCGACAGCTTGGCCATCGTTTTAGATCAAGAGATGGGACTTCGGGCCACAGGCGATGCCAACAACGCAGGAGATATTTCCTCAAATGCATCGGGGATCGCGTCTAATTCAAACAACATCGGACTCAATTCGACTGCCATTTCAGATGAGGCCGCCGCTCGTGCCAATGCCGATGCCGGTCTTCAGGGCCAAATCGACAGCAACGACACGGACATCGCATCGAATGCGGCTGCGGTTTCTAACGAGGCCAGCGCACGTTCTACTGCCGACACGGGTCTCCAGGG
>CAXHAW010000220.1:0-3854 GCA_964014525.1 uncultured bacterium | reverse complement strand
GCGTTTGACCGATATCCGGGATGCTGAATTGGCCTATCGGGACGTGATGGGCGGTTTCACAGACAGTTTTGACACCTTGCTTGCTTTCATTCAAGCGCCATTGGTACCGTTGAACTTTTCCATCGGCTCATTTCACGACACCTTGCCTGAGGTACAGTCCTATGAAGAGGGTTTTGTCATCAAGCGTTCTAATGTACCAGGCATAGCAGCAGAGCTGGGTTGGACCGACGAGGCCATGATGGACAGCATTGCTGCTGATGCAGTCAGCTACAAGGTCCGTGACACATTGTACACGTCGTTTTTCGCCGAGAATTTTGCGGACGAGAAGCGCGTAGGTAAAAAGCTGCCCATGGTCAATATCGACTCCTTGACGTTCAGCCCGACCTCGGGTGAGCGGTTCTCAATCGACACCACCTATGTGGACCAGAGTGGACTTCGGGTCAGCGCGATCAAGGTGCAGGATCCCACACCATTTGGCCGCCCCAACGTGAAGAAAGACACGTTGCGGTTCGGTTCGTTGGTTGAAGCGCACACCGATGGAAACTGGCGCCAATAAAGGACGGTCTGATTTTATTCTGACGGCGTTGGATGGGAAGCAAGACCTTCCCCCCGGCGACCATCCCCTTTGGGTTTTTGATGAAGGCAATGTCGTGCGGTGGTTGCGTACCACCGAGGACAAGACTGCACTTGTAGAGGCGGGGTGCAACCAGTGGTCAGGTGTCACTGAGATGGCCCGACGCGCCGAGCGCTCAGCTTGGTTGACTGACCGGTTGAATGCAGACTCGACAGATTCCGTCACATGGATGAGTGAAGGGGCCGCGACATTAGTCCCAGAACCGCTGAGAGATAAGGCAGGTGATGCCGACTGGTTAGAAGCGGAGACGGGGTTGCGCCACCTTGGAACCGATGCAGAGACGGTCGTGGGATCACCATACGTTGTGGTGCTGGCGCCAGATCACGGTATGCGACAGGGGATTTCGGCCGTGTCGCCTCGGGTGGTGTTTCGCCATCCCCGTGCTGTTTTGGCTGAAGGGTTTCTCCGGGAAGAGCGCGGTCGGGACCGACGGGCCTTATCGGTTCACTTGGGCATTGATGCAGTGGACTTGGTGTTGGTTGATTCTGACGTGCTGATTGCTTCTGTGCACCAGGAGATCAGCGCCACTTCCGATGCGGTCTATCGCTCGGTTCACCTGTTGCATGCCATGGGATTGGATGACAAGGTTGCTGTGCAGATCAGCGGACAGATCAAGCCGATGGGAGAGGAACACAAGGCCTTTCAGCGTCACTTCGAGAAGGTGGACTTGCACTATGGGCGCTTTGTTCCCGCCCTCGGTGATGTGACCGGATTGCACCGTCAGCATTTCTTGCCCCTCATCCAACTCATCCGGTGCGCATAATTGGAGGCAGCCTCAAAGGGCGTCGGTTTTCGCCACCGCGCCATTTCAAGGGCAGGCCCACGACGGATTTTGGTCGGGAGGGACTGTTCAACCTCTTGCGTTCACGTCTTGACTTGGATGGGCTGGAGGCCTTGGATTTATTTGCGGGTTCTGGGGCCGTCTCCTACGAGCTTGCCAGTCGTGGAGCTGTCAGCGTGACGGCCATTGAGCAGGACGGTGGAGCGTGCCGCTACATTCAGCAACAGGCCCGCGATTTTGGTTTCGACGGCATCCGTGTGGTGCGGGCCGATGCCTTTGCCTTTCTTCAGCGGGCCATGACCCAATTTGATTTGGTTTTTGCTGACCCGCCCTACACGGATCCCCGGTTGGAAACCTTGCCGGATTTGGTCCGGGAGGGCGAATTGGTGACCCAGGGCGGTCTGTTTGTTTTAGAGCATGGGGACCGTTGTGATTTTTCTGAAGTGGACGGATTTGTGGAGATGAGGAAGTACGGTCACGTTCATTTCAGTTTCTTTGATTTCCATGGAAGAGATGAATCTTGACAGTGTGAAGCGCGCTGTGTTTCCGGGCTCATTTGATCCGATCACACGCGGACACGAAAACATCCTGCGCAGAGCGGCAGGACTTTTTGATGAGGTCATCGTGGCCATTGGTGTCAATCAGGACAAGCGCAGCATGTTTTCTGCTGAGCAGCGCATCGCATGGTGTGAGGCCACTTTTGCAGACTTGGACAACGTTCGCGTGGATCAGTTTGAGGGCCTGACCGCTGAGTATTGTCAAAGCGTCGATGCTGGATGGCTGATTCGCGGCGTGCGAAACGGTGGAGATTTCGAATACGAGCGGACCATTGCGCAGATGACAAAGTACTTGGATGCGGGACTTGAAACGCTCATTCTGTTCACGGATCCTGAGCATGCGCCGATATCGAGCAGTGTGGTTCGGGACATTGTGTACCATGGAGGCGATGTTTCCCGTTTTGTTCCCGATGCTGTGGACCTTCGTTCGGGTGAATCCCAACACTGATTTTTTGACCCAGCGCCAGACAGGCAGAGTATTGTTGACCCTCGTCGGGTTGTTGACCAGCAGTCTTGCTTGGGGTGCAGTGCCGCAACGTGGGGATTCTGTTCGCACGTCCGTTTTGTTGGATGGGCTGGAGGGGCGTCCGGTCGTTATTTCGGAGGCCTTGCCGTTGAGCGGTGTGGCCTCGACGGTCAAAGCGGGTGTGGTGGACATGGAAGGGCAGGTCCAGTTGGAGTGGCCCGCTGACGGGGCGTTGAGATTTTTGCGGGTGGACTGTGCTGGATCCACGTGGACACTGCCGGTGGTCAAGGGATTGCCTGAGGGCACAGTGCTGGTTCCTGCCCTGCCGGGAAGGGCGCCTTTTGCCCAGCGGCCTGGGCTTGTCAATTTGGGTTCCGGGCCTGGCGATCGAACTGCAGAGCGGCTGGCCGTTTTTGCCGCTGGCATTCAGGAATTGGAGTTGGATGTTGCGGTCCAATGGCAGCGACATTGGTTGATGGGCAATGTGGCCAGGGGAGGAGAGGCTGAGGTTTTGGGTGGCAGGATTGGGGAGGCCTCTGAAGAACAGTGGGTGTCTGCGAGAGAGGACGACCGGTTGCGATTGCAGTTGGATTCATTGTTTGTCGTGGCATGCGATGGCGCGGAGCCCGTTGTGGCGGACTATTTGGATGCCATGCGATGGCGCACTGCCCTTGACTTGCCGCAAACCGACTTGGATTCGGCGCGGTTCGATTGGCAATCGCGGTCCGCTCCTTCGCTGGATTCTCCGGCTGAAGTGCTTTGGTTCGCAGAAGGTGCATTGCAGTTTGCCAAGGTTGAAGCATGGCCAGATACGCTCACTCAGAGACACACGAGGGCCCTTGCCGAAGGTGATTTTGAAGCCCTCGTGTCCACGACTTCGCATTGGTGGGGTCAGCGGGATGAGGCCAAGACTGAGGCTTGGCTTGTTTTGCGGTTTGGGATGGATGGATTTGGGGTGAGAAGTGCGGCTGCGCCATTTGTTGGGCGTCTCTGGCCTCCGGGATTGGCCGCGCTCCTCGCTGAATTGGAGCAGCGCCCTGAAGTGGGCGAAGAGGTGAGTGCGTTGCGCATGTCATGGAGTGGGTCCGGGGTGTTGCCTTCTGATTTGAGGGGGTTCAATCAGCGTGAGGATTTGGTTCGAATGGCCGATCTGGTTGGGTCCGGCCCAGGGCTGTGGCTGTGGATTGACGCGTCATCTCCTTCGACGACTGTACAGCTTCAAGTTCTGGAGCGCATGATCGGCACGATGCGCAAAGGGCCTCGGGACTTGACCTTTGTGGTGGCTGATGCCGGCAGCGATTGGGCGGCATTTAAGGGGCTTTACCGCGAGGTGGCACAACGGGCTGGTGGAATCATGCGAATGCCATTCGAGATGATTCATACCGGAGGAGACATTCGTTGTTCGCGGGCCTTTGA
>CAXHAW010000219.1:0-3856 GCA_964014525.1 uncultured bacterium | reverse complement strand
TACACAGGTAGGATCGTCGGCAGCGTCAGATGTGTATAAGAGACAGCATTACGTTGTGCCAGAGGAGGCAAGGGCATTTCATGCGGATCTGAAGGAGGTTTGCGACCGCCATGCGCTGGCGGATTACCGGGCATTCAAGGCCGGGGCAGACCGCTATTTCTACAGCCCTCATCGCGCTGAGTCGCGCGGTGTTGGTGGCGTCTTTTTTGACCATCTGGGGCGCGATGGCGGATTGGACTGGAAGGCTGCCTTGGATTTTTGTGTGGACCTCGCTGGACAATTCGCTTCGATTTATGCCCGGAGAGCAGCGGTTTTTGCAGACCATCCCGTTTCCGAAAAGGAGCTGGATTGGCAAGGCCTTCGTCGGGGCCGGTATGTCGAGTTCAATTTGGTCCACGACAGGGGCACCCGGTTTGGACTTGTGTCCGGTGGTCGCACGGAAAGCATCTTGATGAGTCTTCCGGCTCGCGCCCAATGGTCCTACAACTACACACCTGAGGACGGCTCGAGGGAGTCAGAAACACTGGCCGTCCTGAAGCGTGGTGAGGCAGGCACAGATTGGTTGGGCTTGGGCTGATTCAGCCCAAGCCCAACTAGCGAATTCCGATGTATTTGTGGGTTTGGAGGCTGATTCTCCAGCCGGGTCTAGAGGCAATCCATGACAGAATCCAAAATGTAGCGTCCTCCCGCCGGTCCCACTCGGGTTGCAGATAGAGCGCGCATCCATCGGGAACGTGCTCGGCATGCCCAGCAGCCCAGTCCATGTCACTTCTGTGAAAGACGACCACCTTGAGTTCATCCACAACGGCATAGGATTCGGGCAGACAAGGCTTGAATTTTTTGGGGCTAAGTGTGACCCAATCCCAGTTGCCAGAGATGGGGTTTGTGCCACTGGTTTCGATGTGGGCCTTGAGTCCCGCCGCACGCAGTCCGTCAGTCAAAGGAAGAAGGTCGTGGATGGTGGGCTCTCCGCCGGTCACCACGACGATGTGTCTGCCGCTTTCGACAGCAGCGGCCACGATGTCTTCCACGCTTTGACGGGGGTGAGCCTCCGGGTCCCAGCTTTCTTTGACATCGCACCAAACGCAGCCGACGTCGCACCCGCCGAGGCGAATAAACCAACTCGGCGCTCCGGTGTAAGCGCCCTCACCCTGCACTGTGGCAAAGGCCTCCATAACGGGGTAGGTCGTGCTTTGACTCATCCCGGATGGCGTAAGAGAGCGAATTCAGCAACGGCCCCGACGGTCAACCCGTTGGGTCGACAGTGGTTCTGCGCATTGCCCATGGCGCCTTTCGCGGCAATCACATGCACTCGGCGGCGTGATGCGGTGCAGGCCCTCATGCGCCTTGGGTGTCGTCGCCAAAGTTGGCTGGAAGGAGGGAGTCCACGAATTCCATGGCATGAAAGACTTGAAGGTCTTCAGGCTGTTCTCCGACGCCAATGAAGCGCACTGGAATATTGAATTCTTCGGCAATCCCAATCACCACGCCTCCGCGTGCGGTGCCGTCAAGTTTGGTCAGAACCAATCCAGAGACCTCTGTGGCTGCGGTGAATTGTCTGGCCTGCTCGATGGCGTTTTGCCCGGTAGAGCCATCCAGAACAAGCAGCACTTCATGCGGAACACCCGGTGCGACCTTCTGCATGACACGCTTGATCTTGGACAGCTCGTCCATGAGGTGCTTCTTGTTGTGAAGCCGACCAGCAGTGTCGATCAGAACCACGTCGTGCCCTTTGGCCACGGCGCTTTCAACGGCGTCATAGGCAACGGCGGCTGGGTCGGCATCTTGGCCTTGGGCGACGAAGTGGGCGTCCGTCCGGTCTGCCCACACCTTTAGTTGGTCCACAGCGGCGGCGCGAAACGTATCAGCAGCACCTACGGTGACCTTCAGGCCGCGCTGGGAAAATTGGTGACAGAGTTTGCCGATGGTGGTGGTTTTGCCAACACCGTTGACCCCGACGATGAGAAAAACGTAAGGCCCCTCAGTTTTCGGTAGTGTCAGGTCTGTTGGCAAGTCGCCGCGATGGGCCTCCAGCATTTCGCCAATCTCTTCTCGCAGCATCGGAAGGAGTTTGTCGACGGAAGCGGCAGAGTCGCGAGAGGTCCGGTCTTCAATTCGGCGGATGATTTCAGTGGTTGTTTTTACACCGATATCGCTGGTAATCAATGCCTCTTCGAGTTCTTCAAGAACGTCAGCATCGATGTCTTTCTTGCCTGTTACGGCCCGAGACAGTTTCTCCAGAACCCCTCTTTTGGAGCGGGCCAGGCCCTCGTCGAGGGTCTGTTTCTTCTCGGAACTGAAGATTCGCTTGAAGAAGGACATGGGTTGAAAGGTAGGGGGTGGATGCGACGAGGGCCGGCTCCCGGATTTGGAAGTCGGCCCTCGCCTGCCTTAAAGGCGTTCGGAATTCAGAATCACTTGGCGAACCAGGCCTTCACGTTGTCGTTGTGCACGACCTCTTGGCGAAAGGCGTATGCGCCCGTTTTCGGACTCTTGAACATCTTGATGCACATGGTGTGCTGCTTTCCACCTCCTTTCTGGAGCGATGCGACGGTCTTCTTAGCCATGGTGTGTCAGATTCCGGGTTACTTAATTTCCTTGTGGACCGTCATTTTCCGAAGGATGGAGTTGTATTTCTTCAACTCAATCCGATCCGGCGTGTTCTTGCGATTCTTCGTCGTGACGTAACGTGACGTTCCGGGCATGCCGGAGTCTTTGTGCTCAGTGCACTCTAAGATGACTTGTACGCGGTTTCCTTTCTTCGCCATGGTCCGAGAAAATGGAGGGCAAAGATAGGGATTTCCTCTTCCAATTCCTCTTGTGAATAAGCAAGCGTTGAAGTCTGAGTTCCAAAGGGGTCTCCCTTTACTTTCGATACGATGTCCCGACGCCCCTCCAAACCTCGTCGTTCCAAGCGTTCCAAGGCCGAGTCCGGAACGCGTCCCCGCAACCGCCGACTCGATGTTGGGGAGGCCGAAGTGGCCGAAAAAATCGCGTCCAAACCGAGCAGAAGCAAGGCCAAAGGGGGCAAGCAAAGCGGCTTCAAGCCAGCTGACCGGCGTGAGGAGCGCCGTCTGGCTAGGAAGGCCAGGGCAGCAGAGCGAGCAGCCGTCAGGGCGGAGCGAAAAGCGCGATGGTCAGCCAGAACGAAGTGGACGCGCGACCCCAGGACAAAGCAGATTTTCGGTGTCATTGCCCTGTCCTTTGGAGCATTCATGGTCTTGGCCGGTGCCAGTGCCATTTTGGTCGGTGGGGAAGACATCCGAATGATTGCATCGGGAACGGAGCCAGGTGGCGGAAGCTATCGAAATTTGCTGGGTGCATTGGGTGCGAAATGGGCATTTTCTTTCATGCGCGGTGGCTTTGGAATCGCGGCACCCTTGTTTGGTGTTTGGCTGCTTGCGGTGGGCATAAGACAGTTCAGTGAGCCTTCGACTTTGGCTGTGGGCCGTCTTTTTCGCAACGTCTTAGCCGCAGCACTCGTCCTGCCTTGGACGATTGGACTTTTGACTTTGCAATTTGACGGTGAGACAGGCCTGATTACCGGATGGGGTGAAGACCATCTGGTGGGGGCTGTGGGTCTCTGGATGACCCAGTGGAGCAGGTTTACCCTCGGCATCGCCGGTTCAGTGATGGCGCTGGTTGCAGTCGTCGCGATTTGGTCTTTGCTCAACCCTGGGATGTCCTCTGTCTTGGCTGCCTTCTTTGCCCGTGAAGCATTAGATGAGGCTCCCGAGTCTGAGGAAGCGCCGAAACAAAACGCACCACTTTCGGCGCGGGATTTGGCAGACGCAGAGGAAGTGCCATGGGACCATTATGCTGAGCCAGAGCGGATTCCCGAAGCTCAGACAGAATC
>CAXHAW010000218.1:0-3861 GCA_964014525.1 uncultured bacterium | reverse complement strand
GCACCGAGGTAAAAAACGCGGCCTCCGTCTGCGACCCTCTGTGCAGCGGCCTCGATGGCCTTTGCAATGTGAGGCTTGATGGCCTCTGCGGCAGATTGGGCTTCTCGGTCGCACTGGGACATGGCTTCCGCGATGGTTGCGGGGTCCATGGATTCGAGTGCGTCCCATGCCCCCGGTCGTTCTGTGGGGGAGAGGCGGTTCGTTTCGGACATGGTCCCGAAAATGGCACGCCTTCCCCACGAACTGGTGATGGCGTGCCGAAGAATGCAAACGGTGCCGCACTGAAAATGTGGCCGTGCCATGAGAAAGGGGCGGAAACGGCCGATGGTCATCGCGCCGCTCCGCCCCTCAGGGAATGATGGAGTGCATGGTTATTCTTTGGCGAGGAGGTTGTATTCGTGGGCAGAATCGATGGAGCGGGTGGTGGCGAGCGCAACACACCCCAAGGGAATGTATGCGTTTGTGGTGCGCTCGGATTGGATGTGAACGATGAGGTCCGTGTCTTCTTGGACATCGATCGAGATGCGCGCTTGGGGGCCTTGAATTTGGCCTTCTCCATATTGGGTGCCACGCGTGTTGTCTGCTACGCGGTAAGACACGCTTCCGAGTTCTTGGTGGGTGCTGAGGATGAGGTCCACGGTGCCGGTTTGTTCGATTTCGAGAACGGCCGATGCACTTTCGCCGCGACTCATGGTGCCGCTGGTAATCTGGCCGATAATTTGATTGTCATCCAAGGTGCTGATGACGCGTTGGCGGGCAAACCTTCGGCATTGGGCGTCGGCTTGAAACGAGCCGATCAGAATGACAAGGAGGGGCAGGATTGAGGAGAGATACTTGTTCATGGCAATTGGGATTAGGTGTGCAATTCATTAATCCAAAACTGCCCAGACATCTGCGCTGGTATACTGCCTCCCGTCAAGACGGAAAGTGACTTTCGTCAGTTTGATTTGATTCAGACGAGGACGCTGGCTTGGCGAATTTTCGCCAAGGACTGAAGCGCGTGTTGGATGCACTTTGAGGTCGTCATCCTGCTGAAGCTGAAGCGAATCGAGGTCCGGCCCTCTTCATGGAGTCCGAGCGCCATCAAGACATGGGATGGCTTGGTGCTCCCGCTGGAGCAGGCGCTGCCACCTGAACAGGCCACCCCCTCGAGATCCAAAAGGAACAACAGCATTCCATTCTTTTCGTGCGCTGGGAAATTCACACTCAGCACGGTGTAAAGGGCGTCCTCCCGATCGCTGTCCGCATTGAAACGGACGCCGGGAAACTGCTCCTTTAGTCCTTCGACCATCTCCTGCTTCAAGCCTCGGATATACTGGGAATGGCCTTCCATGTCCTCTATGGAGAGGTCAATGGCCTTGGCGAGTCCCGTGATTCCTATGATGTTTTCTGTTCCACCCCGCATGGCCCGCTCTTGAGCGCCGCCCAGTATTTGCCCCCCAATCCGAAGGCCATCACGGACATACAGGAAGCCAGCCCCTTTAGGTCCGTGCAATTTGTGCGCGCTGCATGCAGCAAAGTCAACAGGCAATGCGGCCAAGTCCATGGGGTAGTGGCCCATCGTTTGCACGGTGTCCGTGTGGAAGAGGGCGCCGTGTCTGTGGCAGCATTGACCGATGGCCTCAATGTCCTGAATGATGCCCACCTCATTGTTTCCGTGCATCACCGAGACGATCGTGGGAATGCCATCAGAAAGCGTGGCTTCGAGGCTGGCGAGGTCTACCCGCCCGCCGGGGTTTAGTTGCAACAGGCCTAGGGCAATGCCGTTGTTGCTCGCCATGTGCTCCGCAGTTTTGATGACGGCGCTGTGTTCCGTTGCACAGGTGAGGATTCGCTGGCAACCCAATTGCTCAACGCTGGCCCGCAAGGCCATGTTGTCGGCCTCCGTGCCTCCACTTGTGAAACAAATCGTCCTCGGCTCCACACCGAGGTGTTGGGCAATCCTGCGGCGGGCCTGCTCAATGGCTGTTTTGGTCTTTCGTCCGAACGCGTGTGTGGAAGACGGGTTCCCGAAGTGGTCCCGCATGAAGGGGAGCATCGCATCCACAATCTCCGGAAGCATCGGCGTTGTTGCAGCATTGTCGAGGTACACGTTCATTGCGCTGGGGACCTGTGGTTCTAAGCACTACAAAGTACGGAAAGGTGTTCGGGATTTTCACCCCTTTACTGAGAATCAAGCGCTGGCCAGCAGGTCTTCTTTGTAGATGTCCACCAGTTTCTGGGCTTCCTCTGGGCTCGCCGCCTCCGCGTATACCCGGACAATGGGCTCGGTATTGGATTTTCTGAGGTGAACCCATCCCTCCGGAAGGTCCAGTTTCACACCGTCCACCGTGAGTGGGTCGTGCTGTGCTTGTCGCGCGGCGAAACCCTCGAGCAGAGCGTCCACGTCCCATGTGGGGTCGAGGTCGATTTTTGCCTTGACCATCTCATAGTTTGGGTAGGTTGCCCGCAGGGCTGTCATGGAACATGATCGCTTGGCAAGAAGGGTGAGCATCAAGGCGATGCCGACCAGCGCATCCCGACCCGGATGGAGTTCAGGGAAGATGACACCGCCATTGCCCTCTCCGCCAATCACAGCATTGGTTTCTCTCATGGCCTCGACCACATTGACTTCGCCGACGGCACTCGCTGTGTGCGTTTGTCCATGGCGTTTAGCCACGTCGCGCAGTGCGCGGGTCGAACTGAGATTGCTGACCACTGGTCCTGGCGTGTGGGCCAAAACGTGGTCTGCAACAGCCACCAGTGTGTACTCTTCGCCAAACATGGAGCCGTCCTCATTGATGAAGGCCAGCCTGTCCACGTCTGGGTCGACAGTGATGCCGAGATGACATCCGTGGTCCACCACGGTGCGGGACAACTCAGTCAAGTGCTCGGGTCTGGGCTCCGGGTTGTGTGGGAAGCGGCCGTGCGGCTCGCAGTAGAGCTCCACCACTTCGTCCACGCCGAGGGCTTTCAGGAGGGCGGGAACCGCAATGCCTCCTGTGCTGTTCACTGCGTCCACGGCGACCTTAAATCCCGCCCCAGAGATGGCCCCCCGGTCCACGAGGTCGAGTTCGAGGATGGCTTGGATGTGGGCGTCGATCCACCCATCATGCGCAGAAACGGTTCCCAAGTTGCTGACGTCGGAATAGGTGTGTGGCTCAGCAGAGCGACGGATGACCTCCGCGCCGTCGGAAGCCGAGATAAAGGTGCCCGCTGAGTCGAGCAGTTTCAAGGCATTCCACTGCACCGGATTGTGGGATGCCGTCAGGATGATGCCGCCATTAGCGCCTTCGCCAGTGACGGCCATTTCGACTGTCGGCGTGGTGGAAAGGCCGAGGTCAAGGATGTCGATTCCCATGCCCATAAGTGTGCCTGTGACCAGCCGTTGCACCATGTCTCCCGATGGCCGGGCATCCCGTCCCACGACCACGAGGGGTCTGGGTCGATTTTCAGTTGCGGAAAAGCGGGAGAGGATCCAGCTCCCATAACCCACGGTGGAGCGCACGACATCTAGAGGAGTGAGGTTGTCGTGTTCGGGACCGCCTATGGTGCCCCTGAATCCGGAAATGCTGCGGATGAAGGTCATGGTGCAAAAATACTGCGGCCAGGCGCCAACGAATACGAAATCCTTTTGGGTTTCCCCCGATTATAGCGTGGAGCCAACCATATTTGTTCGCAGGAAATCTTTCCTTTGAGGGTGTTAAAAACCCATTGTGGAGAGAAGACCGATGCCAGAGCAACGGAAGTAGCTTAGGGGAGCTGATGCATGACGAGGAATTGAACGATCAGGATTCGCGAGAAATCGCGGGTATCGTGGACCGATATGAGTCCTTGGTGGCGTCCAATGGCGCGTCTTTCTTTTACCTGGTGGAGCTGGTA
>CAXHAW010000217.1:0-3878 GCA_964014525.1 uncultured bacterium | reverse complement strand
GCGCCCCCCATGTCGGCGGGCCCATCTGCTCCGAGTCCAGCCACGGTAAAAACCACGAGGGCGACCAAAATGCTCGGCACGGTGGTCCACAGCATGAAGCGAATGTGGACAAACAAATCCGTTCCCGCCACGGTGGGGGCGAGGTTCGTTGTGTCTGAGAGCGGGGAAAGCTTGTCCCCGAAATAGGCCCCGGAGATGATGGCACCAGCAGTCCACCCTTCACTCAGGCCCAAAGCTTGGCCGATTCCAATGAGGGCCACACCGACAGTGCCCACGGTTCCCCAACTCGATCCGGTGGCCAGACTCACTGCTGCGCAAAGGACACAAGCGGCCGGGAGGAAAATATCCTTGCTCAGCACGTCCAGCCCCACATCGATGAGGGTGGGAATGATGCCGGAAACCAGCCAGGTTCCGGCCAAAGCGCCAATCATCAGGAGGATGAGGATGGCGCCAATGGCATCTCCCAATGTCTCTTTGATGCGCGCTTCAAAGTGGCTCCATGTAAGCCCTCGAACCATGCCCAAGGCCACAGTGGCGCCCGAGGCGAGGAGAAGGGCGACCTGGTTGCTGCCATAGCTGCTGTCTTCCCCAAAGGCGATGACGTCCGCGGCGAGCAAGAGCACCAGAAGCAGGATGGGCAGCAAGGCCATGCCCAGTGTGGTGCGGGGGAGGACAGAGGGGGTCATCGGTTCAGCGTTTGGGGTTTCCGCGCCTCACGTTGATGGCCAGCGTGGCAGGAGAGATGTTGCGCACCCGAGCGCTGCTGCCCAGACGCTGGGCGATTTCTGGCCCCAGTTGTTCGGAGGGCACCTCGGTCCTTGGCGTGCGGAGCCCTTCTACCCGGAGGCGAACAGGCTCTCGATGGGGCCGCCACCGGCCCAGCAAGTGGTCCCAAGGGGAGAGCACGACTTCCGCCTTGGCAGTGGAGTCGATCAGGTCGGCCTGAAGGCCTGTGCTCGCTTCGACACCCACCAGTTCGATGGCAAAGGAGTAGGTCACCGTTCGTTCCCCCTCCATGGTTCGCAGGAGCCAAAGGAAGGCAGAGAGGCCCACACAGATGAGGAGGGTCCGGCCATTCAAGGCCAGCCAACGTTTGCGCGACGTGTCGATGATGTCCATTTCAGGACCGTTCCTGAATGGATTCTGCATTGGTCCCGCCATCGGCGGAAATGCCGGAAAGCTCCACCCGAATCTTGCCATCTAGGACCTTGAGTTCAGCGTATTGCTTGTCTTGGTTGACCGTGAGCACCTGCCCATGGATTCCGCCGACAGTGACGACGTTATCACCTTTGGCAATGGTCTCCCGATACTTCCGGGCGTCCTTCTGCTTCTTGATCTGCGGACGCATGATGAAGAAATAGAAGACGAGCATGGTACCAATGATGAACACCAAGGTGCTTCCGCCACTCGCGGGGGCGGCTTGTGCAAGAATGTGGAGGGTGGGGGTCATGATTCAGTTTCAGGGATTCGGTCCGGTCCGAGCACTTGGGCGGCGAACCGCAATTCCACGGAAGCGGGAATGGCATTGGTCACAACCGTGGCCGATTCGGACAGCGTTCTTGTGGATTCTCCTGCTTCGAAACGCAGGGTGATGCTCGTGGATTGACCTGGTGCCAGGGGAGAGGGGTCCCAAGGCTCTGCAACCGTGCAGCCGCAACTGGGCAGAACTTGTGTGATGATCAGGGGTGACCGACCGGAGTTGGTCAGTTGATAGGTCAGGTTTCGTGTCTCTCCGGCTGCGACCAGACCGAGGTCCAATTCGGTTTCTGCCCACGCCATCTCCGGGGCATCCTCCATTCCGTTTGCGCCGGGGAGGTGAATAAAGCTAGAGTCTACTTCTTCTCCAGCGCCTTCAGCACATCCCGTGATTGAAGCAAAAGACAAAAGGGCAAGTGCCCAAAGCGGGACACCGGCAACCTCCATCATTCGATGAGTCCCCTTCCGGTCTTGACGATGCGGCCATCTTCCCGCATGGAGCCGAACAGCTTGTCGAGTACCCCGTTGACGAATGCACCGGACTTTTCGGTGCTGTAGAATTTCGCGAGGTCGATGTATTCGTTGATGGTCACCTTGAGTGGCACGGACTCGAAACTTCTCGCTTCGGCCAAGGCCATGCGCAACAGAATTAGGTCAATCGTGGCAATTCGCTCGAGGTCCCAGTTGGCCGCGGCATCCTCGATGGCCTTGTCGTGCTCATTGGACAGGGCGAGGGTCCGGCTAAACAGCTGTTCCAAAAAGTCCTTGTCGTCGCCTTCCTCCTTCCACATTTCGCTCAGGACCAAGTCTTCTGAATCCTCTGAAATGGTTTTGATGGTTTTCAATACGATCGAACTGGCCAGGTCCAGATCGTCGCTCCACAGGATGCTCTGTTCCTCAATCCATTCCTGCAGGGATTCGTCGTTGATGAGGTGCTTGCGGAACATCCGGTTGAGGGATTCCCTGTCGTGCTGAAACCCGCGCTCCTCGTTTTCCATGTAAGCCACATACTCCTCACTTGCGACCAGGGACTTGAACAACCGCTTCACCATGTCTTGGTCGTTGGCCCAGCCGAGGCTCCTGTTGGCAGCCTCCTTGGCCAAGGCCTTGCTTTTGATGACCACCCGGAGGGGCTTGTTGTTGACGAACTTGGTGTTCGGGTGCAGGTCTTCGTGGGAGGGCTGCTTCCTCATGCGTCCCGCCTCGATTCTTTCGATGGCTGCGTCTTGCATTTCTGCGATCAACAAGAGAAGCGTCAAATAGAGGTCGTACGTCTTTTGAACAGCGCTCATCAGGTGCTTGTGGGCATCTTCCACTGAGCCCGCCTTGTCGGAGTGAAGAGCATACAGCGTCTGCAAGACCTTAATGCGGAGTTGGCGGCGGTTGAACATGATGAGCGCGAATCAAACGCAAGTTGGTGCAAAGCGCGCAGAATCCCGGATTTTCCTTGTGACTGCTCTCCCTAATTTTGAACATGTGCCGGCTTCTTTCGTTGCTTGCCTAACAACTGGTTTTTCATGCCCCGTTTCTGCGCGTCCTTCCGTCTTCCCTTGTCTTTGATTCCCTTGCTCTTCCTTTTTGCAGGATGTGAGAAGGCCATCGACGTTGAAATCCCCTTGGCCGCCCCCCTTCTTGTGGTCGAGGGCAGGATAGAGCCGGGCACGCCTCCGATTGTGCTGTTGAGCCGTTCTCAAAATTATTTTGACCCTGTGGACGCCTCGCTCCTCAGCACGTTGTACCAAGGTGGGGGCGAGGTACACATCACGGTGGACGGGGACATCATCGAACTGGAAGAGGTCTGCACTGCAGACCTCGGCGCCACGGAATTGCTCATTGCATCCGAGTTGTTGGGCATTCCCATTGACGTGTTGTTGCTGAGCAACGTCTGTGCCTACACGTCCTTTGGTCTCCTGGGTGAGGTGGGCAAAACATACGCCTTGGAGGCTGTGCTCGATGGAGACACGGCTGTGTCCGTGTCCAAGTTGAACCCGCCGGTTCCCCTGGACAGTTTGTGGTTTGAAGTGCCTGGAACGTTTGACTCGCTCGGGTTCATTCATGCCCTTTTTGACGACCCTGATTCATTGGGCAACGCCTACCGTTGGTCTGCGGGCAGGCAAGGGATTGATCCCGGCTTGTTGTACCCGACACCATCCACATCCGAAGACGCGTTGTTCAATGGCCTGTTGTTCGAATTCAATGTTTTTAGACCCATCACGGCAGAGGATTTCGAAGAGGGCGCCGACCCCAATGAAATTGGCTTTTACCGCTGGGGGGACACGGTGACGGTGCGCTGGGATCACATCGATCGCGGGGCCTTTGAAGCCCTGCGAAGCATGGAGGAGCAAGTTCAGTCGCTGTCTCTTATACACATCTCCGAGCCCACGAGACTTCACGGAATCGCG
>CAXHAW010000216.1:0-3932 GCA_964014525.1 uncultured bacterium | reverse complement strand
GTCTTATGTGCGGGTTGAGGTCAACATCGTGGGGTCCCAGGACACCACAGGCCTGATGACCTCGCAAGAGCTGGAGATGATGGCCGCCACGGTCATTTCCCCCATCGTGGACGGGGCCTATCAATCCGGCTGCCACACGGCTTCGGTTTGGGACACCAAGGCGCAGGAGAACATCCCGCGGTTGATGAAGTTCATGAACGACTTCGGACTCATCACCGCGAGGGACCCGGGCGGTGAGTACCACGCGATGACAGACGTGATCCACAAGGTGTTGAACGACATCACGGTGGACGACTGGGCCATCATCATCGGAGGCGACTCTCACACCAGAATGTCCAAGGGTGTTGCATTTGGTGCGGACTCTGGAACTGTTGCGCTGGCTTTGGCCACAGGTGAGGCGAGCATGCCGATCCCCGAATCCGTCAAGGTCACCTTCCGAGGAGAGATGATGGAGCACACGGATTTCCGCGATGTGGTCCACGCCACGCAGGCGCAGATGCTTCAGGAGTTTGGCGGCGAAAACGTCTTTCAGGGGCGCATCATTGAGGTCCACATTGGAACACTGCCAGCGGACAAGGCCTTCACCTTCACCGACTGGACCGCCGAGATGAAGGCCAAGGCCTCCATTTGTATTTCGCAAGACGACACCTTGATCGAATCGCTTGAAATCGCCAAGAGCCGAATCGGCATCATGATTGGGAAGGGGATGGACAATGAAAAGCAGGTCCTGCAAGGCCTCATTGACCGCGCCGACAATCGGATTGCGGAAATCAGGTCTGGCATCAAGCCTGCGCTGTCTCCAGATCACGACGCCAAGTACTACGCGGAATTCGAAGTGGACCTCGACATCATCAGCCAACCGATGATTGCCGATCCAGATGTGCACAATGAAGACGTCTCGAAGCGCTACACGCACGACACCATCCGTCCCTTGTCGTTTTATCAAGGAGAGAAGACGGTGGACTTGGGCTTTGTGGGCTCTTGCATGGTCCACAAGGGCGACTTGAAAATCGTGTCTCAAATGCTGGGCAACATCGAGCGCACCCAAGGCGATGTGAAGTTCAATGCACCGCTCGTGGTGACCGCCCCGACCTACAACATTATTGACGAGCTCAAGGCAGAGGGGGATTGGGAATTGCTGCAGAAGTATTCCGGGTTTGAGTTTGATGACAATGCGCCAAAAAACAACGCCCGGAAGGAGTACGAGAACATGATGTACCTCGAGCGCCCCGGGTGCAACCTCTGCATGGGAAACCAAGAAAAAGCAGAGAAAGGCGACACCGTGATGGCGACATCGACACGTTTGTTCCAAGGCCGTGTTGTGGCAGACTCTGACCGCAAGAAAGGGGAGTCCCTGCTCGCGTCCACGCCTGTCGTGGTCTTGTCCGCCATCTTGGGCAGAACCCCAACACTCGAAGAGTACAAAGCAGCAGTGCAGGGCATCAACTTGACCAAGTTCGCGCCACCCAAAACAGCGATGTGCAGCTGAGCTTCCGCTGCTTTTCCCGGTGCTTTGCCTTCGCGTATTCTTGCGTTCGTGATGCGAAGCATATTTCTTAAGGCGTGTGTCCCCGGACTCGCAATGGCGGCTCTATCGAGCTGCAACAGCACTGAACTAGGCAGGGGCACAACGGACGAAGACCAGGCCCTCGAGACCCTTGTCGCTGCCATGTCAACCGAGCAGAAAGTGGGTCAAATGACCCAGTTAAACTTGGGGTTTCTCTCCACGTCCACGGATCAACACGACGGCAAACCAAAGTCAGTGGATTGGCGCAAGGTGCAGGAGGCCATTCGGGAGTACCATGTGGGTTCCATTTTGAACTCCAATGGATACGCAAAGCCACTGGAAGAATGGCATGAGATCATCAATGGGATCCAACATATTGCCGCGGAAACAGATCTCGGCATTCCTGTTCTGTATGGCATCGATGCGATTCATGGCGCGACATATATAAATGATGCTGTCCTGTTTCCACACAACATCTCCATGGCGGCCACACGGGATCGATCCATGGTCCGAGGTGGAGCGGAGGCCACGGCATCTCTGACGCGGGCATCTGGCATCAGGTGGAACTTTGATCCTGTTTTTGATGTGGGGAGAGAGCCGCTCTGGCCGAGGTTTGAAGAAACCTTCGGAGAGTCCTCATTTCTGTGCGGCGCGATGGGCAGTGAAGTTGTTATTGGGTACGAAGGCCCCGACCTCCACAATTCAGGCGTGGCATCCTGTCTGAAACATTTCATAGGTTACTCAGTGCCTGCAAGTGGAAAGGACAGGACCGAAGCGTACATCTCCGATTTGGAGATGTGGGAACAGCACATACCGTCCTTTCAGGCAGGAGTGGATGCTGGGGCGTCTACTGTGATGCTCAATTCAGCCTCGGTCAATGGCGCTCCGATTCACGCAAGCCGGCAACACGTCACTGAATTGCTTCGACACAAAATGGGCTTTGACGGCATGATCGTTTCAGACTGGGAGGACATCATTCGCCTGCACACGCGCCACCACCTCGCGAAAGACTTGAAAGGCGCTGTGCTCATGGCCATCGAGGCCGGACTGGACATGAGCATGGTGCCCAACGATTATTCGTTTTACCACATTCTGATAGAACTGGTGGAGTCCGGAGCGGTTTCGCAAGAGCGCTTAAACGAAAGTGTTTATCGAATCCTCTCTCTCAAACAGAAGCTTGGGTTGTTTGAGCATCCCGGGGTTGAACCCATGGCCATGGATCTGGTTTCGAGAGAAAAAGACAGCGCCTTGGCCCAGCGTGCAGCCGAAGCTTCCCTTGTGCTTTTGGAGAATCGAAACGGGGTGTTGCCCTTGGCAGAAGGAGGCCGCATCCTCGTCGCAGGACCGACTTGCTGCTCCAAACCGGTGTTGCATGGCGGGTGGTCCTATTCTTGGCAAGGCAGAGACGCTGCCGCTTATCCCGACTTCACGACAACCCTGGTGGATGGCCTTCGCCAAGAATTCGGCAAGGACAACGTCTCCTGCCCAGTAGATGCGCCATTCCATGATGCTGGCCACCGTCAATTTGACATGAATTTGGAAGCCAAGGGGTGCGAGGCCATTGTGCTGTGCCTTGGAGAAGAAGCCTATGCGGAGACGCCTGGCGTAATCGATGACCTCACACTCTCTGCAGATCAGATTCGGTTGGCCAAGGCTGCGCACAAAACCGGGAAGCCTGTGGTACTTGTCCTCATCGAAGGCCGAGGCAGATTGGTTTCGTCCATTGCAGATGATATGGACGCTGTCTTGCTGGCCATGCGGCCGGGAACAGCGGGGGCAGAGGCAATCGCAGGCGTCCTGAGTGGCAGGGTGAACCCCAGTGGAATACTGCCCTTTACCTACCAAAGGAGTTCAGGAGACATCATCCTTCACGATCACAGAACCTTATCACGGCTGGCCAGAAGGGAGGTGGGGCCGGTTACCAAAGATGGGTTCCAACCACAATGGGCTTTTGGTCATGGCATGACCTATTCGGACTTGGAGGTTGAGATGGACTCTGTCAGATCCAAAAACGGCACTTTGGCCGACACCATCTCCGTCCACTATTCAATTAAAAACCCCAGCAATCGGGACGCGTTCAAACCGTTGGATGTTTTTGTTTCAGACCTGTATGCCAACAGAATTTCTCCAAGGGTGAGGACACACGTGGACTTTGACCGACTTCTGGTGCCCGCCGGACAAACAATACAAGGGGAATTCAATTTGCCCCCCCGTTGCTTCACCTATGTTGACGGGTCTGGCATCCGCCACACAGAACCAGGCAGGTTCTCAATTGAATTGGGCGGGTCCAGTGACACGCTGGAACTCACCATGGCACGGTGAGCCACACCGCTTTCTGAAGCCATTGGGTTCCTTCCCGTGTTGTCTTAGCGATGGAGCGGGCTTCAACTTTCGAGAGCCCCAACAGGCTGGTCGCGCATTGGAC
>CAXHAW010000215.1:0-3934 GCA_964014525.1 uncultured bacterium | reverse complement strand
AGACAGGCGGAAGGCCTGAGTACCTTCCGGAACCCAATCCCGATCAAATGAGCGACGACAACAAAGTCATCTTTTCGATGGTCAAGGTCAACAAAACGACCCCGACCGGAAAGCACATCCTCAAGGACATCTACTTGTCTTTCTACTATGGAGCCAAGATTGGCATCATAGGTGCCAACGGATCGGGTAAGTCGACCGTCATGAAGATCATCGCGGGACTCGATGAGGCCTACCAGGGAGAGGTCGTTTGGGCGGATGGTTATACGGTGGGCTATCTCCCACAGGAGCCGAAGTTGGATGAAACGAAGACGGTTCGGGAAGTTGTGGAGGAGGGCACCCAAGAGGTGGTGACGGTGTTGAAGGAATACGAGGAGATCAACGCGAAGTTCATGGATGAGGACATCCTGAATGACCCCGATAAGATGCAGGCCCTGATGGATCGACAGGCTTCGGTTCAGGATCGCATCGATGCCCTCGACGCGTGGGAACTCGACACCAAGCTGAGCATTGCGATGGATGCGCTTCGCTGTCCACCTGATGACCAAAAAATCGCAGCGCTTTCTGGAGGTGAGCGCCGCCGCGTGGCACTTTGCCGTCTTCTGCTGCAGGCACCGGATGTCCTGCTTTTGGACGAGCCGACAAACCACCTTGATGCGGAAACCATCGACTGGTTGGAGCAGCATCTTGAACGGTACAAAGGCACGGTCCTGTGCGTGACGCACGACCGGTATTTTCTCGACAACGTGGCGGGCTGGATTCTCGAGTTGGATCGGGGGGAAGGCATTCCTTGGAAAGGGAACTACGCAGAGTGGCTTGAACAGAAGACCAAACGCCTCGCCCAAGAGGAAAAGCACGAATCCAAGCGACGCAAGGAGCTCGAGCGAGAGTTGGATTGGGTTCGGCAGAATCCCAAAGGCCGAAGAGCCAAGAACAAGGCCCGTTTGACCAACTACGAGAGCATGCTTGCGGAGGGCACCAAGGAGAAAGAAGCCCGGCTGGAGATTCCCATTCCTAATGGCCCCCGTCTTGGCAATAAGGTCATCGAAGTGGAGGGGTTGGAGAAGGCGTTTGGAGACAAGCTTCTGATCGAGAATCTCAGTTTCTCGCTTCCGCCAGCTGGAATTGTGGGCATCATTGGACCCAATGGAGCGGGTAAAACAACCCTGTTTAGGATGATGATGGGAGAGGAGAAGCCAGATGGCGGAACGGTGACCTTTGGGGAGAGTGTGGAGGTGGGTTACGTTGACCAACGCCACAAGGAGATTGACAAGGAGAAGACAGTTTGGGAGGTGGTGTCTGGAGGCAATGAACAATTGGAAATCGGAGGTAGCTTGGTGAATTCTCGTGCCTATGTGTCCAAATTCAATTTCGCAGGATCTGATCAGCAGAAGAAATGCGGTGTCCTTTCCGGGGGTGAGAGAAACCGGTTGCATTTGGCCATGACCCTGAAAACCGAGGCCAATGTCCTTCTCCTTGACGAGCCCACCAATGACATCGATGTCGGGACCTTGCGGGCTCTCGAGGAAGGGATCATGAGTTTCGCTGGCTGTGCTGTCGTGATTTCTCACGACCGTTGGTTTCTTGACCGCATTTGCACCCACATTCTCGCCTTCGAGGGAGACAGTCAGGTCGCTTGGTTTGAGGGTACATATTCGGAGTATGAGGCGAATCGAAAGGAGCGTCTTGGTGACGCAGGGCCAAAGCGTATCAAGTACAGAAAGCTCGTTCGCTGATGTCTGGGGGTGGCCCCGTTGGCCGTTTCGCGCCGTCTCCCACAGGCCGTTTGCATCTCGGTAGCCTCTTGGCAGCCGTAGCGTCCTATTGTCAGGCCAGAAGCAAGTCCGGACAATGGCTTGTCCGCATGGAGGATCTTGACCCGCCGAGAGAGTTGTCCGGTGCGGCTGATGACATCCTCCGCACACTCGAGGGATTCGGTTTTCAATGGGACGGTGAGGTTCTGTTTCAATCCAGTCGGCATGATCGATATGCCGAGGCATTGGTCGCCCTCAAGGAGGGTGGGTGCGTCTATCCGTGCGGATGCTCAAGAAAAGAGTGGTATCATCTATCTGCATATCCGGGGACTTGCCGACAGGGCCTTCTCCCAGGGCGGCAGCGCAGACTGGATCGATTTCGACTGTCTGGTCGGTCATGGTCTTGGCCAGATCTTTTTCGGGGTGAGGAGCGATTCGAGACAGCCAGCATTGCAGACTTTCCTGTGTTGAGGGCAGATGGCTTCTGGGCTTATCAGCTGGCTGTGGTCGTGGACGACCGAGACCAAGGAATCACCGAGGTGGTTCGCGGTGCAGACCTGATCGACAGTACGCCGGGACAGATGGACCTTTGGTCGGCTCTTTCCATTGCTGAAGGGGTCAAGCCTATGCCTGTTTATGGACATGTTCCCATTCTTCAGACCCTGTCTGGACAAAAATTGAGCAAACAAACATTGGCCCGCCCCATAGACGTTGAGGAGGCCTGCGCTCTCATTGCTTGTGTATGGAGACTCCTGGGGCAGTCAGATTCGGGGGCCTGGAGTGACGCCGTAGAAAAGGGCGACCCTCGGGGTCTCATGTCCCTTGCCGTTCGCTTGTGGATGCCTGAGCAGGTGCCATCCGAACCGATTCAGTTGCAAGGTTGGGGGCAGGATGACAAACTCTGAGGCAAAGGCAATCCCAATGAATCTGTGAAGATATCCTGGTTGGTGTCTCGGCCCAGTGTGAGCCAATCAAGAATCAGCCTCTGCACTTTGGGGTCTTTCATGGCCGATGTACAGAGACCGTGTCCGCCTCCACAATATCTCCAGCTCCACGCGAATTGGCCTTTCTGACGGAGCGAGTCGGCCCAAGCAGGCCCTCCGATCAGGAGCCAAGCTCCAGGACTGTCCTCGGGACAGAAGTGATGAAGGTTTGTTTCGGCAGGCACCAGCTGATCGCAGGTTCCATGAATCGAGAGCAAAGGGGGAAGGGATGACGACGGTGCTGTTCCGGCATCCAGGGCGCCGGAAAAACTAATTGCACCTTGCCATCGGCTGGGCGCATCCACATATGCCGACCACAGAACAGTTTCAGCCCCCGCGCTGCTTCCGGCAGCGACCCATCCGCTGTCCCATTCACGGGTGGGGGGGTGGTGTTGGAGCCAGTCAAGGGCTTCGACCAAGTCTTCTCCAGCATGGGCAACTGCCGCTTGCTTTTCCTCTGAAATGACATCACAACCGAAACCGCGTCCGGCCATGGTCAATCGATAGGAAATACTGGCGCTGAGCACGCCGGCCTCGGCCAACGTGTCAAGAAAAGCAATGACCGGTGCTGAGTCACGACTGCCCATCTGAAAACCTCCGCCGTGGACAAACACCACGCCTGGACAGCCGGATAAGGGTTTTGCAGGCATTCGCACATCCAGTCTCAACGAGTCTCCGTGACGTGTAGAATAAACGTGCGTATCCAACGTAAACGGGGGGGCTCCATCACGGATGACGGAGAAAGCCAGGGCGAAAATGAAGAGGAGAGGGAGGAGTCTGAAAATCGGACTCACGCTTTCACATTACGCGGATGGAACTTATCCATCTGTTCGCGCAAGTAGCGTTGGTCAAGATGCGTGTAGATCTCAGTCGTAGACACCGAACTGTGTCCCAACATCTCTTGCACTACACGGATGTCCGCTCCACTTTCCATCAAATGCGTAGCAAAGGAATGGCGGAAGGTGTGTGGGCTGACCTGCTTGCGGATGCCGGCTTCGTGGGTGGTTCTGCGGAGCATGGTGAATACCATCTGCCGTGTCAATTCACGTCCGCGTCTGCCTAGAAACAGGGTGTCTTCGTAGCCTGTTTCGATGTCGAGGAAGTTTCTGTACTCTTGGATGTATCGGGCGATGGTTTCCAAAGCCAATTCCCCAATGGGGATAATCCGCTCTTTGTTTCCCTTTCCGATCACCTTGACCA
>CAXHAW010000214.1:0-3945 GCA_964014525.1 uncultured bacterium | reverse complement strand
CCTTGACGACAAAGGCATTACCGCCTTCATTTCCATCATGCGGGGCTGCGACAACATGTGCAGTTTCTGTGTGGTGCCCTTCACGCGGGGCCGAGAGCGCAGTCGGGATCCCCAAAGCATTGTTGCCGAGGCCCATGACCTGTTTGCCAGGGGGTACCGGGAGGTCACCCTCTTGGGCCAAAACGTGGACAGTTACAAATGGAACGTCGATACCAAGGGCAATGTCAAGGACCCGGAACAGCCCGTGGTGCGTTTTGCGCAGCTGATGGAGTTGGTCTCTGAGGTCAATCCAGATTTGCGCATTCGCTTTTCGACCTCCCATCCGAAGGACATGACCGATGATGTGCTGGAGGTCATGGCCCGCAAGGACAACCTCTGCAAGTACATCCACTTGCCGGTTCAAAGTGGACACAGCGATGTGTTGAAGCGGATGAACCGCGGTTACACGCGGGAATGGTATCTCAATCGGATTGCGGCCATTCGTCGCATCATGCCGGAATGTGCAATCAGCACGGATGTCATTGCCGGATTTTGTGGAGAGACCCGGGAACAGCATGAAGCCACCCTCAGTTTGATGGAAGAGGTGAAGTACGAAATGGCGTACATGTTCAAGTACAGTGAGCGTCCCCGGACACTGGCTGAACGGAAGTTCGAGGACGATGTTCCGGAGGAAGAGAAGTCGCGACGTTTGTCAGAGATTATTGATTTGCAGCGGAGGCACAGCATGGAGCGAACCTCCTTGCAATGCGGCAAAATCTACAGGGTCTTGGTGGAGGGACCGTCCAAAAAGAACCCTGAGGAGTTCCAGGGGCGCAACACCCACAACAACATGGTTGTGTTTCCCAAGTGTGACGCACAACCGGGTCAGTATCGCTATGTCCAGACGCTTGTCCACACACCAGCCACGTTGCGTGGTGAGCTTGTGGAGGAGTCTGTGGCCTTGGCAAAAGGAGGTGTGGCATGAACCTTCAGCCTGTCAAGACCCGATTCGGTATCGTGGGCTCAAGCCCCGGTTTGGAGCGCGCACTGGCCACGGCGGTGCGGGTCGCTCCCGCTGACATCACGGTGTTGGTTCGCGGGGAGTCTGGAACGGGAAAGGAAGCGCTGCCCAAGATCATCCATCACAACAGTGCCCGGAAGCACGGGACCTACATCGCTGTGAACTGTGGAGCGATCCCGGAAGGCACCATGGATTCCGAGCTCTTTGGGCATGAAAAAGGCAGTTTTACAGGTGCCCACGAGGCGCGCAAAGGCTACTTTGAAGAAGCAGATGGGGGGACCATCTTTTTAGATGAGGTTGGTGAATTGCCCATGGCCACCCAGGCCAGACTGCTCCGTGTTTTGGAGACTGGCGAATACCTCCGGGTTGGTTCCTCGAAGGTGCGCAAGACCGACGTTCGCGTTGTGGCAGCGACCAATTTGGACTTCGACAAGGCCATGTCCGCAGGTAAGTTCCGCGAGGATTTGTTTTATCGCTTGAATCAGGTGCCCCTTGTGTTGCCTCCATTGCGTGAGCGCGCTGATGACATCCATTTGTTGTTTCGCAAGTTCACCGTCGACTTTAGTGACCGGCACCACATGCCGCCCATACGATTGGGCCCCGAGGCGGTGGAGTTGTTGCAGCGTTATCCCTGGCCGGGAAATGTGAGACAGCTCAAAAACATCGCAGAGCGGATCAGTGCGATTGAGACGGAGCGGGAAGTGGATGCAGATCGTCTTTTGGATTACTTGCCGGAGTTGCCTCGAACGGGCTTAACCACCTTGCCTGACGAGGGGTCGGATGCGGGCACTGGGATGAATGAGCGCGAGATTCTGTACAAGCTGCTGTTTGAGATGAAGTCGGACCTCACGGATCTCAAGTCGCTTGTGCTCAAGATGATCCAGGATGGGAGAATCGACGCAGCATCGAGTGAGGATCATGCGTTGGTCAACCGCGTATTCAGTGAGCAGGGGGGGACAGAGGTTCTTCGGCTGCCCGAGCGCGCGGGGACGCCCACCCCATCACGGGATTCGAGGGAGAACTGGGTCGCACCTGGCGATGGTGGTGAGTATGCCGAGGCCCGGGAGGTCGAGGAGACCTTGTCCTTGCTGGACAGTGAGCGGGAGTTGATCCGCCGCGCGTTGGTCAAACATGGGAATCGCAGAAAAGAGGCTGCGGCCGAACTGGGTATTTCTGAACGCACCCTGTACCGGAAAATCAAAGAATTCGGACTCAAATGAGGGAATGCAGGGTGGTCGTTTGGGCGATGGCCCTTATGGGGTTAACGGCATGTGGTGTGTACACGCCATACGGTGCGCAGACTGGAGGTGCACAGACATTTTCTGTCGAGTATTTTACCCCCGTGGCGCCGTTGGCAGGACCTGAGGTGGGCCAAGAGTTTACCGAGGCCCTGAAAGATTTGATTCAACGACAGAGCACGTTGCGTTGGGTTTCAGATGGCGGCGAAATTCAGTATTCCGGTCGCATTGTGGGTTATGAGGTGAGCACCAGCGCTGTATCGGGCGGCCAAGAGGTTGCTTCTCAGAACCGACTGACCATGCAAGTCCAATTGCGCTATGTCCATTCGCTCGATCCTTCTCTGGACTTTGAGAAGACATTCAGCCGGTTTGCAGATTTCCCAGCATCCAGTGACCTCTTCGACGTGGAGGGGGAGCTCGTGGAGGAAATCAATGAGCAGTTGACACAAGAGGTCTTCAACGCGAGCCTCGGCAACTGGTGAGCTTGTTTGCATATTGCACCACCGCATGGCCGATTCAACCTCCACTTCTGACCCCATCGAGGCACTTCTGAGTGAAGTGCGCGGGGAGACACAGGTCTTTGACGCGGAGCGTTGGTCTTCTTGGTCTTCGACGCTTGGAGAATGGGTGCAGGCCTATCCCGCATTTGGAGCGGGTCGACTGCTGAGGGCCAAGGCCTCTCGCGACGGACGCGATTTGAAGGCTGCGGATCATTTGGTCGAGGCGGCTGTGTTTGCCACGGTTCCCGGCAGGTTGTTCGATTTGCTGTTTCGCGCTGGAATTGAGTCGGAGATTGCCACGTTTGCCCGAGCTGTGGAGGCCCTTGAGCCGGAGCTTGAGGAGAAATTGCGCTTGCGGTGGACACCAGAAACGGTGGTCTCGCCGAGGGTGGAAGCTGAAGTAGAATCTTCGGAGGCCCCATCCGATGTCGAAGGCGATTTGGAGGAGAATGCGGTAAACGAGGACTCCCTCGTCAAGGTGGAGGTCCCGCCGGAGGGGTCTTTGGCCAGGGAGGTGGTTCTGGGGGCCATCGAACGCAGCATTGAGCAGGAGATTGAAGCTGCGCGAATTGCAGACGAGGAGGCGGTTTCTGAATCCGATGGGGCGGCCCCCGATTCTGAGGTGTCCGCAGCGGAGGGTCCAGGTGCACCCAGTCAAGATGGTCCGGCTGTGGATGTGGCGAACCTTTCGCCCCTTGCGCGATGGGCATATTCCCGCTCTCAGCAGACTGGTTTCGTTGAAGCGGCTATTTCCGGTTCTCCGGCCTTACGCGTGGAGCAGGCAGCAGAACATGTCGAGGGTGTCTTGTCCAGTGGCGTTTCTCCTTCGGGAGATGTACCGCCAGAGGGTAGGCTTGAACAGCAGGCGGCGCTCATTGATTTATTCATTCGAAATGAACCCATGATCAGTCCGATTCAAGCGGATGTGGAGCGCCCGGCGGTGAAGGAATTGGCGAGAGAGAGCCTCGTAGAGGATGCGTCACTGATCACGGAAACGATGGCTCGGATCTATGCTGCTCAGGGGCAATTGGGCCGCGCCCGACGCGCTTACAAACTGTTGGCCTTGAAATACCCGGAGAAAAGCGTTTATTTTGCCGCCCAATCCAAAATGCTTGGACGGAAGTCGAACGACGACTGAAAATGCGCGAATGACGCGTGCTCCTGGGCCAATTGGAAAGGATCAACACAAGACACCATGGGTTACGTT
>CAXHAW010000213.1:0-3947 GCA_964014525.1 uncultured bacterium | reverse complement strand
CCGTTGTTTTCTAGGAACTCCTGCACCAGGGCCACGGATGTTGCGCCGTCCACGTCGTAGTCCCCGTAGGCCATAATCCGCTCTCCCCTTCTTTGGGCGAGCATCAAACGGTCCACAGCCCTTTCCATTCCTAGCATGAGCAAAGGGTCATGCAAGTCGTCCAGTTCCGGATGGAAAAAGGCCTCTGTTTTGTCCGAGGGAACCCCGCGCAATTCTAGCATGCGTGCAACCAAGCCCTCAGTGTCCACGTTCCCAAAGTGGCCGCCATTGCTGTCGCGTGGGGACCAATCTGCAGGGGGAACACGAGGGGGACTGGTCATGGTGTGGGCACGCAAGAGCTGAGTCTCTGGCGCCCCGACCTCCGGACCGCGTTCAAATCGAAGGGAACTCCCTTAATTTGCGTTGCCTTAAAGATACAACGATGCACTCGTTCCGCCTTTCCAAACTCGCCCTCGGCACCTTCGCAATTCTTGTCGTCTTGCTGGGCACTTCATGCCTGAACGACGACAATTTGATTCCGCCAAATTGTTTCGATGGCATCCTCAATAATGGGGAGGACCTCGTGGATTGCGGTGGCCCCATCTGTCAACCCTGTGACCCATGTGAGAATGGCGTTTGGGACCAAGTCCTCGGCGAGCAATGGGTGGATTGCGGGGGTGAATGTGCGCCTTGTGATGTGAACTTTAACGGCCAGCTTGACCCGGGCGAAACCGGAATTGACTGCGGCGGAGACACAGGCCTTGACTGCGGTGAGCTCTGTGGAGACGGTCTCCTGAACGGAAACGAAATTGATGTGGATTGCGGAGGGCCAGATTGTGAGCCATGCCCAAGTTGTGATGACGGTCTGCTCAATGGAGAAGAGCTTGGCGTCGACTGCGGAGGACCGGATTGTCCTGCCTGCCCAACGGACGGCGATTGCACCAATGGGCTTCTGGATGGTGACGAGCTCTACATTGACTGCGGCGGCACCATTTGCCCGCCCTGCGACGGCACAATGAATTGGAAGGCCAACGGAACAGAGTTGACAGCCGATTTCGAATCGAGCTGCTCCTTGAATGGAACCTCGCTCACTCTGGGCGGAGTGTCCATCACCACTGATGCGATCGGCATGACGCTGCCCGAACCCACCGTGGGCTGGATATCCGGCGCCCAGATTGCGCTCAACGAATCTAGCGCTCCCGAGGGCGTTTGCACATACAATGCGCCAGGCGGACAGATGTACACCTCCGCCCAACCGGGAGCCAATTTCACTGTGGAGATTCTTTACATCCTCCCAGAGGCTGGGGGTATCGTGGTGGGCACCTTTGGAGGGAGCCTCATCGGAAGCGACGGAACCGGAGGCATTTCCATCGCCCAAGGGTCGTTCTTGCTCCCGATCAACTGATTACTCTTCGAGCAAGTCGTAGAGGCCGTCCAGTCTTGGGCTGAGGACCACCTCAATCCTGCGGTTGCGGTTCCTGTCTTCAGGGTCACGAGGATGGTATTCGCTGCGTCCGGCGGCGGTGAGAAGCCCGGGTTGTAGATCACTGTTTGCAGTGAGGACTTCCACCACGGCAGTGGACCGAAGCACGCTGAGCTCCCAATTGTTTCTGGGAGAAGTGGGCCGATTGAATGCCACATCATCTGTATGCCCTTCGACCACGATCTCGAATCCGGTTTCTCCTTCGATGGCTTTTGCAAGGCCGATCAAGGCTTCGCGTCCACCGGGGTCGATCGCGGTACTGCCGGAGGCGAAGAGCAGTTTTGATGCGAGCCGAACGTAGACCTTTCCGTCCCGTTCTTCCACCTCGAGGCCTCGGTTCCTAAAGGCAAACAGGGCTTCACTTAGCTTGGCCTTCAGGGCTTCTCCAGCCGACTTTTGTCTTTCCAACATCCCCGACAGTTCTGCCACCCGCGCTTCGCGATCCTTCAGGTTTCCTTCCAGTGCCAACAGGCTGTCTTCTTGGAACTGGAGGTCCGTTCGGATCCTTTGAAGCTCAGACAAGAGTGCCGCTTGCTCGGCGCCTGAAGCAGAGCGTTTGCGGTCCAATTCGTCTGTGAGCATGGAATTGAGCGCTTCGAGCTCGGCGTTTCGGGCGCCACAGCGTCTTGAGGCTGTTCCACATCGGCTCGTGTCGGCTTCGAGGGCTGCCATTCGGCGATTGTCCTCACGGGCTTGCCCATCTTTCTCTGCCACTGCGAGTCGAAGCGTCTCCACCTGTTGTGCGAGGAGCTCGAGGTCTTCTTCGAGGTCGTTTCGGTCATCGCGTACCTCGGCGAATTGGCTCATGGGCACGCAACCGGAGAAGAACAGGACGGAAACCACTATCCAAAGGGTCGATTGACGGGACATCATAACGTGAAAGTCGCCCACAGGTTGCAGTGTTCGGACACCCCGCTCGGTGGGTTGCACTATACAGGACTGTGGATTGTTCGCGCCGGGAGGTCAGAGCTTGATGCAGACGTTCTGGGGCTGGGTAAAGAACTGCATGCTGTGGTACCCTCCTTCGCGGCCCACTCCCGATTGACGGGTTCCCCCAAAGGGGGTGCGCAAATCCCTCACGAGCCAGCAGTTGATCCAGACCATCCCTGTATCAATGCCGGCCGCAACCCTGTGCGCCCGTTGGAGGTCCCGCGTCCAGACTGAGGCGGAAAGGCCATATTTTGTGGCGTTTACAAGCCCCAAGGCTTCGCGCTCGTCACGAAAAGGCTGCAACGTGGCCACGGGCCCAAATATTTCTTCTCTGTTGGTGATGCAGTTGTGGTCCAGCCCTTCAATCAAGGTGGGTTGCACAAAGAAGCCCCCCTTGAGTCTGGGTTCCGCTGGCTGGTGGCGTCCCCCGCCACATAGAATGATGCCGCCTTCTCCACGGGCTGTGTTGATGGCGGCGAGAACCTTGTCTCTGTGTGCTCGGGACACCACTGCGCCCATTCGGGTTTGGGGATCGAGAGGGTCGCCGATGCGCATCTTGGACACCTTGGCGACCATTGCGTCGCGGAACCGGTCGTAGAGGGGGTCTTGGATCAGGATGCGAGAACCACAAAGGCAGATTTGCCCTTGGTTCGCAAAGGCCGCTCGAATAGCGTTGGAGACGGCGTCCTCGAAATCCGCATCGTCGAACACCACAGTGGCGTTTTTCCCGCCGAGCTCGAGAGACAGCTTTTTGAACTTGGGCGCAGCGGCTGCTGAAATCGCAGCTCCCGTAGAAGACCCTCCGGTGAACGAAATGGCCCTCACATGATGATGGTCCACCATGGATTGCCCCACCTCTGGACCGAGGCCGTGCAAGATGTTCAGCACCCCGTCGGGCAGACCCACTTCCTTGGCCCATTGACCCAGCAGGAAGGCCGTCATGGGCGTCACCTCGCTGGGCTTGGCGACAACGCAGTTGCCACTTGCCAAGGCGGGCGCGATTTTCCAGGTGAACAAATAAAGCGGAAGGTTCCAAGGACTAATGCAGCCGACCACACCGAGTGGCTTGCGCAGGGTGTAGTTCACGGTGCCGTCACCCATGGCGTGACTTTCGCTGGCGAATTGCTCTGCAGCGGAGGCATAAAACCGCAGGTTTTGCTCTGCTCTTGGGATGTCCACAGCGGCGGCGAGGGAGATTGGTTTCCCGTTGTCCCGTGACTCTGCGTCGGCCAGCATGTCCGCGTTCTCGGCCACTTTGTCTGCCAGTCTTGAAAGCACGGCTCGGCGGTCGGAAGGGGACCAAGTGCGCCATTCTGGAAATGCCTTTCGGCCGGCGGCCACGGCCGCGTCTACATCTTCAGGCCCAGATCGGGCAATGCGGCCATAGACGGCTCCAGTGGCGGGCTCGACATTGTCGAGCCACTCTCCCCCCAGTGCGGGTTGATGTTCGCCTCCAATAAGATTCAGGACATCGTTTTCCATCGAAGGGCAAGGTCGCACGGAAAACAAAAAGACTGTCTCTTATACACATCTGACGCTGCCGACGATCCTACCT
>CAXHAW010000212.1:0-3951 GCA_964014525.1 uncultured bacterium | reverse complement strand
TTCCGTGAAGTCTCGTGGGCTCGGAGATGTGTATAAGAGACAGAGCCAGAGGTGTTGCTCTTCATGGGCGCCGGGGACCTTGACCGTTGGGTTGACCCCGCCATCAAAAGGCTATCCGCATCGACTTCTACCTGAGAAATGACGCCATGAACGCGAGCAAAAATGACGCAAATGCAACCACAAAAACGCCCCCATTGGGAGCGTGGTGGATGACGTTGCCCTTGCTCGTTGGCATCCTGCTGGTGTTCACAGCGGCAGATCATGAAGCCCGAAAGGTTCCCTGTCGTGCCATCGACATCACAGTCGACCAACTCGACGGAATGTATTTCGTGGACGCCCCGTCTCTGCGAAATGCCATCGTCCAACAGTTCACCCTGTTGGACTTTCCCATGGCCGACCTTCCCTATGCAGAACTTCATCAGGCCATCGTAAACCACCACGGTGTCGCATCCTGTGACATCATCCCAACACTCGGGGGCACGCTCCAAATCGAGGTCCGACAACAACGGCCCATCGCCCGGGTCTGGACCCCAGACACCTGCCTCTATCTCGACGACCAGGGACACTGGATGCCACTGTCCAGGCGATATACTGCTCCTGTCCCTGTGGTTCATGCTGAAAACCGTGAAGATGCAAGGAGCGCCATGCCACTCCTCCGCACAATGGATCAGGACCCGTTCTGGAATCGATTCATCGACCAAATTTCCGTAGACGACGGCAACGTTCACTTTCATCCCCGCCTCGGTGACCTCACTGTGGACCTTGGAACTGGTCAAGAACTCAACAGCAGGTTGGCCGACCAGCTTCGACAACTCAAAACATTTTACCGCGCTCTGCTCGACAGCGGGGACCTCCGGCGTTACAACACGCTGGACCTCCGCTATGATGGACAGCTCGTGGCCCGCAAATGAACCCATCCCACACGCCCATGAACCAAAACCATTCCCCCCAGGACATTGTCGTCGGACTTGACATTGGAACCACCAAGATTGCCTGCATCGTAGGACAGCGAAACGCCCATGGCAAACTCGAGGTCATCGGATATGGCAGAAGTGAATCCATCGGGGTCACCCGAGGGGTCGTCGCCAACATCGAGCACACGGTTCAATCCATACGGACCGCTGTAGAAGCAGCAGAAAAATCTGCCAATGTTCGAATTGAAGTCGTCAACGTGGGCATCGCTGGCCAACACATCAAAAGTCTGCAGCACCGCGGACAACTGATCAGGACCGAAACAGAAGAAGAGATCAACCGAAGCGACGTCCAGCAATTGATTGATGACATGAAGAAGCTCAAGGTGCTCCCGGGCGAAGAGATTCTGCACGTCTTGCCCCAGGAGTTCACCGTGGATGGCGAAACCGGAATCAAGGAGCCTGTGGGCCACACCGGGGTCCGCCTAGAAGCCAACTTTCACATCATCACCGGCCAAACCTCCGCTGCCAAGAACATCTATCGCTGCATCAAGCGAGCCGGTCTGCAAGTGGACCAGCTCATCCTAGAACCGATTGCCTCTAGCTCTGCCGTTCTGAGCGAAGAAGAAAAAGAAGCGGGCGTGGCCCTCGTCGACATCGGCGGCGGAACAACCGACATCGCCATCTTCCAAGAAGGCATCATTCGCCACACGGCGGTCATTCCATTCGGTGGCAACGCCATCACGGACGACATCAAGCAAGGCTGCGGCGTATTGAAAAAGCACGCAGAAGCCCTCAAAAACAAATTCGGATCAGCACTCGAACAGGAGACCGACAAAAACGACATCGTCGTGATTCCGGGGCTTCCCGGACGGCCTCCGAAGGAAGTGTCCCGTCGAAACATCGCGGGAATCATCCAAGCGCGAATGGCGGAGATCATCGAGCACGTTCACTACGAAATCAAAAACAGTGGCCTCGAGCGCGAACTCATCGGTGGCATTGTGGTGACGGGAGGCGGAAGTCAACTGCGCCATGTCCGACAGCTTTTCGAATACGTCACAACATTGGACTGTAGAATTGGATATCCCAATACACACCTTGCTCAGGCACCAAACCGGGAGCTCACTGCCCCGACTTACGCCACAGGCATAGGGTTGGTTCTCCTTGGATTCGAAAACGAACAAGGAACGACTTCAGAATACAGCGACTCCCGGCACAAAGAAGCCCAAGAGACCTTGTCTGGACCAAGGAAGTTCCTTCAAAAAATCAAAGACTTCTTCGAAGACGAAATCGAGGAATAAATCCCAAAAGAACGCGGTCCAAATCGCTTTTTCCACCATCGCATGGTGAATGGAAAGGAAACTCGCCCGCCAAATGGTGGAAGAGGGGGCCTTTCTTGTCACCTACCCGCATTCTGCGGAAACCCCTGATTTCCGGTGAACGAACATTCCCTTCCCAACCGCTCGAAGATGCAATTCAACCTCCCCAAGAATCAAGACTCTCCGATCAAGGTCATCGGGGTAGGTGGTGGCGGATCCAACGCCGTGAACTACATGCACCAGCAGGGCATCAATGGTGTTGACTTCATTGTCTGCAATACCGACAACCAAGCCCTTGAAGCCTCTTCCGTTCCAACCCGGATACAACTGGGCACCACATTGACCGCAGGACAGGGCGCAGGCAGCATTCCAGAAATTGGAAAGAATGCCGCCGTTGAAAATCTCGACGATGTCCTGAACCAACTCAACGACAACACCACGATGGTGTTCGTGACAGCTGGCATGGGGGGAGGCACCGGAACTGGTGCCGCACCGGTCATTGCCAAAGCGTGCAAAGACCTTGACATCCTCACCGTGGGCATCGTGACGGTCCCATTCAATTTTGAAGGACGCCGCAGAGCCAACCAGGCCAGCGATGGAATGGACGAGATGCGCGCTGCAGTGGATACCCTGCTCGTCATCCGAAACGACAAACTCCGAGAACTCTTTGGCAACCTGACGCTCAAGCAGGCATTCTCCAATGCCGACGAGGTCTTGTGCACCGCAGCCAAGGGCATCGCAGAGGTGATCACCCTGACCGGTGACATCAACGTCGACATGAACGACGTGAAAACCGTCATGCGCGATTCTGGAGCTGCCATTATGGGAGCCGGCGCTGCCAGCGGAGATGGGCGCGCAATGACGGCCGTGGCAGAAGCCCTCGAATCACCACTCCTTAACGACAGTGACATCACGGGTGCGAACTTTGTCCTCCTCAACATCACCTATGGCACGGACGAGGTCCTGATGGACGAGATCTCCGAAATAACAGACTATATCCAAGACCGAGCCGGCGCAACAGCAGAAGTCATCTGGGGATATGGTCACGATGACAGTCTCGGAGAAAAGATCTGCATCACGGTCATTGCTACGGGCTTCGAAACACGCGCCGCTCTCCCAGAAGGGCCAACCATTTCAAGGATCCGATTGGACGAAGAGGCTCGAGAAATCACCCAACCCCTGTCCAATCCACTGGCAACAGAACCATGGGAAAAGGAAGGCCCCAACGAGACTGAACCCCACCTCAAAACTGAGAGCGCAGAAGATTTGACCTTTGCAGACCAAGGATTGGGACTTGCTGCCAATCAATGGGAAGCAGAAGACATCACGTCCGACACCACGAAAGCAGCCCTGGACCTTTTCGGCAAACCCAACGAAGCCGAAGTCGACGAAGTCAGTCTCAAACACGAAGCGGCCATAACCGAGGACACCGTGGCCGACATCACGTCCACACCTGAGGCCGTCGAAGAACCCGCCACCATGGAAGAAGAACAGGTCGGTGGCTTTACCGTCCTGAACCTAGACGAAGTCGCAGAAGAAACCATTGCGCCAGAACAGGTCGCTGGCGTCACCTTCACCGACCAACAAGTCAACGCCAACCAAGAACCTCAAACAGAGGAGGCCCTGGACAATATCCAACCCGTTCCCCAGCCAGCAACCGCCGACCGGGAAATGGAACCTGAAGTGAACCCAGGCCCCACCGAAAAGCCTGCGCCTGCCCC
>CAXHAW010000211.1:0-3951 GCA_964014525.1 uncultured bacterium | reverse complement strand
GTGCGAAGCGGCCAGATGGCAACTGGACCAAGCCGTGGTCCGTGCCCGTTCTTGAAAATTGGCCGGGACAGGCTGCGTTTGGCATGTTTGATGTACAGCTCAACCGGGAGG
The DNA here is from genome assembly GCA_964014525.1 of uncultured bacterium. GTDB lineage: Bacteria > Bacteroidota > Bacteroidia > Flavobacteriales_D > Sanyastnellaceae > UBA8752. Next base: position 3,840 of record CAXHAW010000211.1, on the reverse strand, counting down.
GAGACATCCTCGTCGCTTTGCGTCCCGATGAGCCGACCAAGTCCTCCCTAGGCTTTCATGGGGTCTGGTCTGGAGGGTTTGATCTCGTCCGCATTCCCAGGAGGGGCAATTACAGGGAGGCACACATCCTTGCCGAATTGAATACGCCAGAGAACGAATGGTCTCTTGCTCCTCATCCGACATCCGGAGGATGGCTGGCTTCTGATGGTCGCGGCGGCAAAGGGGGGGTAGACCCTTGGTGGATTTCAACCTTGCCGTTAGGAAGGGTGGCTGATGCAAAAGCAGAGGCAACCTTGGCGGGACAATTTCTTACGGTGCAATGCGGTGATGAACCCCTGTCCGGTGTCCGGTGGACGTTGGAGGACGCCCAGACGGGCATGCCGGTTGCAGAACTCGTCAGCGATCGGAATGGGCGGGTTGCACTCGATGGACTCCGCGCAGACCGAGGCACGCGCTGGGTTGCTGAGCCCCCCCCTTTGACGGAGTGTCAGCAAGCCATGGCGGTTTGGACAGATGGGGATGGCCAAGTGATTCAGCGGTTTGCGCTGATGGGGGAGGTGTGGCGCTTGAATTTGCTTTCTGCCTTGGCCTTGGATTCATGGGCTGTGCAGGCCAATGACCGCTCGCGTCTTCCGGAATTGTCTCCTTTGGGTCAGCCCAATCAACCGGCCGATTGGGTGGTGTTTCACCGTGTGGGGAGTCCCTTGGTCCCTGCAAAGGGGGTGTCCAATCTTAAGTCGTGGGCTTTGCATTGCAAGGCAAGAGGGGATTGTGATGTGCTCGTCATGGGACATGCCAGCCCTGACGGAAACGCAGAAGACAATGTGCAGTTGGCAATGGAGCGGGCCCGTCAAGTGGCCATTCAGCTGGAGTTTGCCGGGGTATCACCCCGGAGAATCCGTGTAGAGGGTCATGGTTTCGATCGTCCTATGGTCCAATGCCCCAATGGCATGGAGTGTCCGGAGGATGTTCAGGAGAGGAGCCGAAGGACCGAACTGTATCTGATTCCGAGCCGTCGTCCTTGAGGCTGTCCATGATGTAATTTCGCATCCATGCGCATCGAAGTCATGCGGGCCAAGCTGCACCGCATTACCGTCACCGAGGCGGACCTAAACTACATCGGGAGTATCACACTAGATCCTGAGCTGATTGAGGCCGCAGGGTTGGTGGTCGGAGAGAAGGTTCAAATTGTCAATTGCAACAATGGCGAGCGCATTGAGACCTATGTGATTGAAGGGGATCGCGGTTCTGGCGGGGTTTGTCTGAACGGGCCTGCAGCCCGTCGTTGTCAACCCGGCGACATTGTGATTGTCATCGCATACGGCGCTATGGAGCTCGAAGATGCCAAGACATTTAAACCCACGGTGGTATTTCCCGATACGGCCACCAACCGGCTTAGCAGATGAGGGGGCTTCTCGGACAGATTGTGAAGTATGCCTTGATGCTGGGCATCGGGGGTCTGCTCTTTTGGTTGGCCATGGGTGCAGTGGAGGATCCTGACGCCTTGTGGGCCGACATGCGGAGCGCCAGCGGCTGGAGCATTGCCGCAAGCTTCCTGATGGGGTACCTCGCCATTGTAAGCCGAGGCATTCGATGGCTCATCTTGCTCGAGCCATTGGGCCACAAGCCCAAGATGTGGAACAGCATCCATGCGGTTGCCTTCAGTTATTTCTCCAACACCTTCGTGCCGCGCAGCGGAGAACTGGCGCGTTGTGGCGCTCTCAACCAAACAGACGGTATCCCAGTGGACGAATTGTTTGGTACGGTCATATCGGAACGTGTGGTGGACTTTGCACTGCTGTTCATCTTGACTGCAGTTGCCTTGTTTTTGAACATGGACAGTTTTATCGCCTTTAGTGAGTCTTTCTCTATGCCGGGTGGTGGCCGAGTTTTGCCGTGGTTCATCGGAGCCGGGGGCGCATTCCTGATTGCCTCGGTCGTGGTGTGGTCGCGAAGGGAATCCCTTGGGCAGGTTCCTTTTTTCGCCAAGGTGTTTGGCTTTGTCGAAGGGATAGGTCGTGGTCTCGGAAGTGTGCGGCACATGCAGCGGAAATGGGCGTTCTTGGGTCACACCTTCTTCATTTGGAGCATGTACTTTCTTATGGCCTTCGTCATTTTCCGCGGCATTGGTGCCTTGGGTGACCTGACGGCAGGACAGTCTCTTTTTGTCATGATGGCCGGTGGTTTTGGCATGGTGTTGCCTTCTCCAGGTGGCATCGGAAGTTATCAGTTGGCTGTGCAATTCGCCTTCATGGCGATGGGATACGGCGCCGTTTTGGGCCTGGCAACGGCCAACGTTGTGTGGGCTACACAGACGGGCATGATCATTACCACGGGTGGTCTCGGATACCTCTTTCTCTTAGCGGCCGGCCTGCGCAAGGTCAAGCCTAAGCGTCCAACATGAGTGCGGTCAAGGACCTTATTCTTGACCGAGCTGCCATGGTCAAACGATGCGCTCAATTGCAAGCTGAAGGCCAGAAGGTGGTCTTTACCAATGGCGTCTTTGACCTGCTTCATCGCGGGCACGTGGCCTATCTCGAAGCCGCTGCAAGGCTTGGAGACGCACTTGTGGTTGGGGTGAACGATGACGCCAGCGTTCGCCGACTGGGCAAGGGGGAAGAACGGCCCATCGTGCCGGAGGGAGACAGGGCTTTTGTGTTGGCTGGTCTTCGGTCCGTGACAGGCGTTGTTCTCTTCGGCGAGGACACACCGGCAGCCGTGATCGGTGCGATCCAGCCCGACGTCCTCGTCAAGGGGGGCGATTACGATGCAGACGCTACCAATCCTGAAGACCCGCGATATATCGTGGGCAGCGCGGAGGTGAGGGCTGCAGGCGGTCGCGTGGCCACCATCGCTTTGGTTCCTGGCAGAAGCACCACTGCACTCGCTGCCAAGCTCAAAGCCTGAAACGAAAAAAGGACCCCATTGGGGTCCCTTTTTGAGTGTGCATTGGAAAACGGGCTCAGACCGTTTCCTCTTCGAGGAACTTGGTTGTGAAATCTCCGCTTTGGAAGCGCTCGTGGCGCATTAGCCTTTGATGGAAAGGGATGGTGGTCTTGACGCCTTCGATGATGTACTCATCGAGGGCCCGTTGCATCTTGGTGATGGCCTCCTGTCGGGTCTGTGCGACCACGATTAGTTTGGCAACCATGCTGTCATAATGGGGAGGGATGCGGTACCCTGCGTAGACGTGGGTGTCAATTCTGATGCCGTGACCACCCGGCCCGTGATAGTCCGTTACTGTCCCTGGGCTCGGGGCGAAGTTGCGGTCCGGGTCCTCGGCATTGATGCGGCACTGGATGGCGTGCATCTTGGGATAATAGTTCCGGCCAGAAATCGAGTCGCCATGGGCGAGTTTAATCTGCTCCTTGATGAGGTCGTAATCGACCACCTCCTCTGTGATGGTGTGCTCGACCTGTATCCTTGTGTTCATCTCCATGAAGTAGAAATTCCGATCGGCGTCGACCAGAAATTCCACCGTACCCACACCTTCGTATTTGACGGCTTCACCAGCTGCAATGGCAGCTTGTCCCATCTTTTCTCGGAGGTCGTCAGTCATGAAAGGCGACGGGGTCTCTTCAACCAGCTTTTGGTGGCGTCGCTGAATGGAGCAGTCCCTCTCAGAGAGGTGACAACACTTTCCGTTCTTATCTCCGGCAATCTGGATTTCGATGTGGCGGGGCTCCGTCACAAACTTCTCCATGTACATGCCGTCATTTCCAAAGGCAGCTCCAGCCTCGCGGCGGGTGGTGTCCCAGGCATCCACTGTGTCATCGTCGTGATGGCAGACGCGCATGCCGCGTCCCCCGCCTCCTGCAGTTGCCTTGAGCATGACGGGAT
>CAXHAW010000210.1:0-3973 GCA_964014525.1 uncultured bacterium | reverse complement strand
ACACAGGTAGGATCGTCGGCAGCGTCAGATGTGTATAAGAGACAGCAACTGCGACGGTGACGTGACCATCAGCATCTATCACAGTGACAGCGCTCCTGTCTACACGTGCGATGGATCTGACGGAAATGCCGAGGGCAGCTACACGTTCACCCGGACGTGGACAGCCATCGCTTGCGATGACAGTGGAAATGAAACGACTCAGACGCATGATCAGCAGTTCACTGTGAACGATGAGATCAACCCAACAGTTGACATCTCCTGCCCTGACACGTTCAGCACCACGCTGGATGCTGCTTGCACCGCTGACACCTCTCCTGCAGCTGCAGGTCAGGCCACTGCCGTTGCTGATGACAACTGCGACACCAGCGTGAGCATCGAAATCACACATGTGGATTCCGCTCCGGAGTACACGTGTGATGGTTCTGATGGCAACGCCGAGGGCAGCTACACCTTTACACGTACTTGGACAGCCTTGGCCACGGATGATTGCGGCAACTCCAGCAGCGAGGATCACATCCAGACCATCACGGTGACGGACGAAGTTGCGCCTGAACTGAGCGCAGAGGCTCCAGCGGATCAAGTGGTGCAGTTGGATGACAACTGTTCAGCTGACCTGAGCACGGACGCCCTGGGATACGCTTCCCACAGCACCAGTGATGGATGTGACACCGATATCACCGTAGACACGGACTTCAGTGACAGCGCTCCTCAGTACACGTGCAGCGGAGACGACAACATGCTGGATGGAAGCTATGTCTTCACCCGCACGTTCAACTTCACGGCTACCGATGATTGTGGTAACAGCACATCAACGAGTGTTGATCAACTGATTACGGTCCAAGACAACGTGGACCCGAGCCAGACGATCGAGCAACTTGCTTCTGTGACCCTGTATCTCGACGGTGAGTGTGAGACCGACCGCAGCGATTCTGCTACGGGTGTCCCTGCCATCACCACGGATGACAATTGTGACAGTGATGTTGCCAATGTCTTGACTTACAGCGACAGCCCGAACGCCCAAACTTGCGATGATGGTGATTCAGCCGCCGAAGGCAGCTACACCTTCACACGTACTTGGACAAGTGTGGCAACGGATGACTGTGGAAACGACAATACGGTGACCATGAGCCAAGACATCACCGTTTTGGACGAGATGGCCCCTCAGTTCACGGCCACCTGTGACATCGCCAACAGCGAGACTGTGGAGTATGCTTGCGGTGATGACAACCAAAATGGCATCAACGACATCTTCGATTTCATTCAGATTCCAGCCCCTTGCGATGTCGAGTACGCCGACAATTGCGACAGCGAAGTGACGCTTGACTTCTCTTCAGAGGAGAGTGGTTACTTGCCAACGGCTGACATCTCTAACTACTGCATGCCGTCTGACGTGGAGGCAGTGGCCAATGGAGAAACCTGCGATGACCGTGATCCGGAATCCATTCGTCTGTTCAACTTCCCGAATGGTGAGAGCTTCACCCTTGTGGACGGAGGAAGCAGCATTGTGGAGATCGCTCCAGACAGCACCATGCACATCATTCTCGATACCGAGGACGGAAACGGTGGAGGATTCATCTTCGAGGCCACTTACGATGGTGGTCACGATTGGAATGAGTGGCTCGACCTGCCTGGCATGCAGAACTACAAGAAGGACTGCGCCGACATCTTCCCAGGAATCGAGATTTGGACCGAGTGGATCTACTACGTGATGGCCAACGGTACCATGACCGGTACGGGGGCGTTCGCAGGATCCTCCTTTGAGCTGAATCACCAGCCGTTGAACGCTTACTACGGTCTCCAGATCGGTGAGGGTGCCAACAACAAGAACGAGAACTACGGCGGTAGCGCTTGGTTCTTCTACAGCGGTGAGCTTGTGGTGGACGGTGTGAGCCAAGGAATGGTGTCCTCCAGTGGAGACATCTTCTTCGACCTCGACTGCTGCCTCGGATGGCAGATTGATTACAGCTACACCATCACAGATGATTGTGGAAACAGCACGGACTTTGCTTACACCGACCTCGGTACGGGCGAGTTTGACAACCTCGACAATGTGACGGTGAGCGGCAATGGCGACCACACGCCGATTGACATCACGGGTGGCGTAAGCAGCCTGAAGGATCCAATCCGCATCACTGGTCTCCAGCCGAACCCAACCAACGACTACAGCACGCTTGGTTTCGTGGTGAGCAACAACATGCGCTTGCGCATCGACCTGTACACCATGAGTGGTCAGTTCGTCCAGGAGTTGTTCGATGGCAATGCCAGCGAGGAAGTCCAGTATGTGCTCGACATCGATGCCAACAGCTTGTCCGGAGGCATGTACCAGGTTCGCTTGAGTAGCTCCGACTATGTTGTGGTCAAGAAGCTCCTGGTTTCAGAATGATTCCGAACTAGAGGAAAGCGTTTACCAAATCGCTTGAGGCGGAAGCCGCTCCCGAAAGGGGGCGGCTTCCTGCTTTCAGGGGGTTACCTTCCGGTCGTGTCTGAAGTGCCGCAAATTGAATTGATCACGAGGGTTCTCGTCATCCGGTTCTCCAGCATGGGCGACATCATCTTGACCTCGCCCGTCGTTCGGGCGCTTCATTTCATGCTCGAAGGAGAAGTGGAGGTGCACTATCTCACCAAATCTGATTTTTCAGATGCTGTGTCCGGGCTGGAGGGAGTGCAAAAAGTGTGGACGATTGACCGCACGACGGCCGAAGTGGAAGAAGGCCTGCGCAACGTTGGGTTCCATTATGTGGTGGACCTCCATGACAACGCACGTTCTGCATTTGTCAAGCGGGCGCTGAGAACCGGGGAGGGGAGGGCCTTTGATTTGACTGTGGACAAACGAAGTTTCGACAAGATCTTATTGGTTCGAACAGGGTGGGACCGCTTGAAGGGCCAGCACGTTGTTGAGCGTTATCTGAAGACCTTGGCTCCCTTTGGTTCGCCGCTTGAGGCCATGGAGTCTCAGGGAGATGGAGGGGGGTTGACAGTGCCAGCTGTTCGAAGTCCCCAAAAGGACCCGTCCAGCATTGTCCTCGCGCTGGGGGCTGCCCATGTTGGGAAGGCGATTTCTGAACAGCACTGGGCGGCCATTTTATCAGGACTCGTTGGAGAGCACCAATCCGTGCATTTGATTGGGGGCCCTTCAGAGTCCGATTTGGCGGGGCGCTTGATGGACGGGATGGAAGATCACGTGGTCAATTCTTGTGGGCTGTCCTGGCCTGAGACCTTTGGGTTGTTGGCGAATGCCGCACTGCTCATCGTCGGTGACACAGGGGCCATGCATGCAGGTGCGGCCATGCAGACACCCATGGTGGTGGTTTGGGGGTGTACGTCCCCTTCACTTGGAATGGGGCCTTGGAAACCACATTCTGCAACCATACAGCTAGAGCCAATTAATCCGGAACGCGGCCGGCCTTGCAGCCGCCTTGGAAACCGTTGTCGTCACAGCACGCCTTGCATGGATCGGGTGTCCCCAGAGCGCATCATTGGTGCCGCCCGAAAGGTGCTCAGTCAAACAAGGCCTTGAGCTCAGTTGCATCCTTTGGCGCCATTTTTCCTGCGAGGATGAGCCGCAACTGACGGCGGCGCAGTGCACCATTGAACCGCTGTTTTTCTTCTTCAGTTTCCGGCAGAAGTTCCGGAACGGCAATAGGGGCCCCCAGCTGGTCCACTGCGACAAATGTGTACACCGCTTCGTTGGATTTTGACCTTTCTCCGGTTGCATTGTCCTCGACAAAGACCTCCATGAACACCTCCATTGAGCTGGAGAAGGACCTGCTGACTTTGGCTTCAATCGTGACAGTGTCTCCCAAGCGGATAGGCCGATCAAAGGAGACGTTGTTCACAGCGGCGGTGACCACCACCCGCCGGCAGTGCCGGTTGGCGCTGATGGCCGAGGCGATGTCCATCCAGTTCAGCAGTTGTCCTCCCATGAGGTTGCCCAACACGTTGGTGTCGTTGGGCAACCTCATGGGAGGACAAC
>CAXHAW010000209.1:0-3999 GCA_964014525.1 uncultured bacterium | reverse complement strand
AGATAGGTCCCTGAGGCGAGGTGGTCTGGTACTGTGGCTTTGCCTTCTCGGACGTCAAGGCGCATAACCTCTCGGCCCAGGAGGTCGCGAAGAATCAATTGCTCGGCGGGAACAGTGAGTGTGCCGCCAGGCGCCACTGGGTTGGGCGACGGGGTCCACGCAAAAGGGGGGCTGGGGGTGCGGTCCTCGAGGCCATTGACAACTGGATCGCATCCGCGGACCGCATCGGTTCCTCCAGAACGCCACAAGGTGAGCCCTCCGCTGCGGGAGCCCACCACAAGGTCTTGAGCACCGTCTCCATCGAGGTCCGCAAGCGCTGGGGCTGCAAACTCCCCTTCGTACAGCCCGTTCCACTGGTTTGACAACTCCTGCCAAACGTCTTCTGCTGAAGCGATTGCATTTGGAGGCAATTCAAACACCTGAAGGTGGCCGAGCTCATTGCCCACGACCACGGCGGATCCAGTGTCGGTCATCAGGATGTTGGGGCAGGAGAAGCCGTTGATGCCCAGTTGATTGTCGACTTGAATGCCCCCCGCATTTGCATTTGAAAGCGCAAATGAGGCCGAGGTTGCTGAGCCGACGTTCTCGTAGAGGTTCAGGTTGCCGTTCTTTTCGCCAACGAGGAGGTCGAGGTCGCCATCCCCATCGAGGTCGTGAAGGCAGGGCGAAGCAAACTGTCCCACGTCAATGGCCTCTCCCGTAGTATCCGCCATGGACGGGGCTGTGAGGTCGTATTCTGCCGGGCCTGGACCGTCAGTCAGGTTGGTCCAGAGGTGGAGGTTGCCCAATTCGTCACCGAGAATCAACTCGTCGTCTCCATCGCCATCAAGGTCCCCGAAGGTGGCGACCACACTTTCCAAGCCGAAGTCTGGAAGGCTCAACCAATTGGTGTCCAGTTGTTCAAAGGCAGGAGCCGCGGCGGAACCTACATTTCGAAATCTGGCCAGAAGCGCAGGGGTGTTGCCAGGACCGAGATAGCGCTCCTTGCAGGCCACAACCATGTCCATCTTGCCGTCACCATCAAAATCGGTGAAGGCCGGATAGGCCCCTCGCCCCACGTCCACCATGCCCTCTTGAAGAAAGGCTGTGTTTTGCAAATCCCAGAAAGGGGCGCTGTCTGTTCCCGTATTGCGATACCACCAAACCCCGCGTTTTCCGTTGACCTCAAACGTGACATTCGGGGCGAGAAGCAAGTCCCTTGCACCGTCTTGGTCCACATCGATGGGGTAGGCAGCAGGGAAACGCTCCACGTCGAGGGCCACACCGCCCAAATCCGCAGGCCATGTCTCATTGGTGCTCATGGTGCTGTCCTGACCATCAACAGCATCGGCCATGTAACAGGCCGTCAAGTTGTTGTACGATACGTCTCCCAAAAGCAGGTCCAAATGGCCATCGCCATCCAATTCCAGCAAGGCAGTGGTGCCGCCTGCATGTCGGGTCAAGTCCGGTTGTTCGCTGTCGTCTAGGCGGGGGTCGTTGACATTGAAACCGCAGGTGTGCGCCTCACCGATGAACAGGTTGTTGTCCTCTGACGCCTCGTCCAGCATGCCGTAGCATCGGTTCGTTACATCCCACACCAGCGTGTCCCCGCAACCCACAGACCCTTCTGTGGCCCCACGGCCGGTGTATGCATAAAGCGTGGATGAGGTTTCTGTCCAGGTCACCAAATCCAGATCGCCATCGCCGTCGAAGTCATCCAAAGCAGGAATGTCCGTGTTGAGACAAATGAGGGGGAGAACCTGATCGCCAGCCCCGAAATCCCAGTTCCCGAACAGGTTGGATCCAGGATCATTTGGATACTCAACCAACCCATCGGTCATGGCACCGTGCCAGAGTCGAACTCCGCTTTGGCTGTTGTGGAACACGTCGGGGATCCCATCGCAGTTGGCATCCCTGAGCAGCGCCCAGTTGCGAATTCCCTCGGGAAACGCAATTCTCCAGTCGGGACGATAGAGGTAGGAAAAAGCGTCCTCCTCTGCATTGGGTACGCACCCTTGAAAGGGCATGATGCGGTCGCCTTCTCGGTCAAACACAAAGAGGTCTTGCACACCATCCCCATCCAGATCGGCCCCAGAAAATTGGGGAGCGGTGAAGCCGCCAGTCCACGGGTTTTGAAGGGGCATTCCGTTCACTCCAAAGACAGCCACTGTGTCCCACCTCCCAAATTCAGGGAGAACCTGTGCGGTCGTGACCACAGGCACCAAAAGAAGCCAGAGAAAAAGGATGCGAAACGATTCCGAGGCGAGGTTCATTGAAAGTGTCAGGTGCATCGATTTACCAGTCTTTTTACAAATACTCGCCCCGGTGTTTTTGTGTGACAAAACAGGGGCTCTTTTTTTATTGAAGGGGTGGCGTGCCTTCGATTCAACTGTTCTTTAAAGAAGTTAGTTGCGTCAATTCCAGCGGATGTTTTCGACCATGCCGACGACGGGAATCACGAGGCCTTGGTCTGTCTCAACTTCTTGACCGAGGATGCGGGCACCACCGCAGCGGAGCTGTCCCATTTCATCCGATTCGATAACAACAGAATTTCCGTTGAGATCCTCGTAAACGCCTTCTAGGGATTTTGTGCTTTTGACGCCGACAATAATGTGAGCGCGCACAAAGCGATCGAGTGCCTCGGCATTGTCTTCTTCCATCAGGCCTTTCCAATCTCGGATGTCTTTGAAGGTCATGTCGCGGGGAACCAGAATGGCGTGGCCTGATCCGTGCACAGTGCGTGCAAGTTTGGATGTGCCCACAAGACGCTCGAAATACTGAGTTTCTGGACCAGTGACGATGTATCGCCAAGGGCTAACAGTGCTGTAGGGGCGGTTGAGTTCGTCTTCGGTGTAGGCTTTTCGGGCAGGTTTTCCCTTTGCCTTGACATCGGGGTGCTCCCCTTTTTTCACCTCTTCAGTCGCGGGGGAAGCATTGTCTGAAGATTCGCCACCACCAATGCATCCATTGGACATGAAGGCAATGAGAGGAAGAAAACGAAGAAGGATGGGAATGCGCATGAGGGGGTTCAATTTTCCGACTGCAAATTAGCAGTGTATGGAATCGCAAAAAATCAATTTGGCACCACCAATGGAGGGCACCCCTCGATACGGGATTTCAGCAGGTGTGTTTCTCGTCTTCGGGGTTGTATTTGGTGCGTTGGGGGCCCACGCCATGGAGCGGCTTCTCGATGGGGATGGTGTGGACGCTTTTGTGACCGCATCCCATTATCTCATGGTTATGGGGGCGGCGATGCTTGGTGCATTGTCAACCGGTCAAGAGAAGGGGTTGGGTTTGGTCCTTTGGGGCACCGTTCTCTTTTCTGGAAGCATTTTCGGGTTGCTCTTAGGACCAGCAGTAGGATTTCCCCTGCCCATCCTCGGGCCGGTCACGCCATTGGGTGGAGGGCTTATGATTGCTGGATGGACAAGGTGGACGTGGTCCTTCTTTCAAAGTGCCCGTAGAAGTTATTCTAGAGGTTTGTGAAAAGCCCGACAATTCCGACGGAAAATCGGAAACGAATATGAGGTTGTCAACGCTACCTTCGAGATGGCTCGCAATGATCAGCCGAAAACATGGTACATCACGGAAACACGCCATTCCAGCCGGATTTGGCATCCAGCGGATTGAAAAAAGCCAGACAAATCTGGTGGAATCTTGCTCCCGCACAGCTCATTGAGCGGACCCTTCTCGCTGGAGAAGGGAGACTCACAAACACAGGCGCCCTCGCCATCGATACGGGCCGATTCACCGGCCGAAGTCCCAAAGACAGATTCATTGTCCGGGACAACATGACATCTGATGAGGTCTGGTGGGGTGACATCAATCAGCCCATTTCTCCAGATCACGCCGACAGAATCCACCAAGACTTGGTGGCCTATTTGGACGGCAGGGGAATCTATGCGCGTGACGCTTTTGTGGGCGCCCATGCAGGTTCTCGCCGGACCCTGAGGGTGCTCACTGAGAAGTCCTGGTCCAACCTGTTTGCCCACAACATGTTTTTGCGGCCCACAGAAGAAG
>CAXHAW010000208.1:0-4005 GCA_964014525.1 uncultured bacterium | reverse complement strand
ACAAGGTCCGCGTGGGTGTTGGCCTCTGGGTCGACGCCAAAGGCACCCAAGCCTTCCACTTTTATCCCACGGCAGAGGTGCGCTTCCGACTTCTGGACGACGTCTTCGTTCCTTACGGGGGCGTCGATGGCGGCATGCAGAGGAATGCACTGCACGATATGGTTCAGGAGAACCCATGGTTTGACGCGCAATACAATTTGGGATCCACTGCCTCTCGGGGTGCATTGCAACACACCAACCGCGCGCTCGAGCTCTACGGTGGCCTGCGCGGAAAGCTCACGCGGGACCTCGCCTTCAACGTCCAAGCCAGAACCGTCCGCTATCGCGACTTTGGGTATTGGATTAATGAAGCGGGCACCGATGGCACCGGTCAACGCTTCAGTCTCGGCTTCGACACACTCACCGTGGCCAGTGTAATCGGAGAAGCCGCCTACCGCGGACGCGGTCCACTTGAACTCGAGGCTCGGGCCGAATTCAATACCTATGGAACCGGAAGACAGCCACAGGCCTGGTATCAGCCGCGCACCCGATTCTCCGGCACCGCCAAATGGAGCCTTGACGACATCCTCTACTTGGACATGGGCCTTGAAGTTGTCGGTGCCCGATATGCACCTTCTCGAACCCCCTTCGCACAAGTGCTGGACGCTGAAGAAGAGGTCCAATCCGCTGGTGAAGCCATCAACCTCCCCTTGTTTGGAGGGACAGATACATTCTATTCGAGAAAACTGCCCGCCTACACCGCCCTCAACATCGGCATTGAATACCGCTACAATGCACGACTGGCAATGGGCTTGGATGCTGCCGGACCATTGGCAGAAACCCAGATATTCAACGGATACAATGCACAGCAATTCCGAATCATGATGTGGGCCGGATACCGTTTCTGAGGCTCCATTCACAAAACAGTGGGCAAGGCCCACAAAAGTGTTGAAAACACAGGGCTTTGCGGGCCTGTGAAATACCGCTTTCAGCGCGGTAAAACCTATCTTCGTGAGACGCCCAAAAAGCGTGGAGCATGAGCGAAGAGAAGAAGAACAATTATGGTGCAGACAGCATCCAGGCCCTCGAAGGGATGGAGCACGTCCGCAAGCGTCCCTCGATGTACATCGGAGATGTGGGAGTCCGGGGCCTCCACCACTTGGTATACGAGGTCATCGACAACTCCATTGACGAGGCTCTGGCAGGCCATTGTGACACCATTGACGTGGCCATCACGCCCGAAAATGGCGTCACCGTTCACGACAATGGCCGGGGCATTCCGGTCGCCATGCACAAAAAAGAAGGCGTCAGCGCACTCGAGGTCGTCATGACCAAGATTGGTGCGGGAGGAAAGTTCGACAAGGACAGCTACAAGGTCTCCGGCGGTCTGCACGGGGTCGGAGTGAGCTGCGTCAACGCGCTGTCCATTCACCTGAGGGCCGAAGTGCACCGAGACGGCAAAGTTTGGGAGCAGGAGTATTCCCAGGGAAAGGCCACCTACCCCACCAGAGAAATCGGAACCACGGACAGGACGGGAACGTCAGTCACCTTTCTGCCCGACCCGGAAATTTTCACGGACACCCTCGAGTACAACTACGACACGCTGGCCCGTCGACTGCGGGAACTCTCCTTCTTGAACAAAGGCATCAAGCTCACCTTGACCGACGAGCGGGCAACGGATGAAGATGGAAATCACCCGCGTGAAGACTTCCACAGCGAGACCGGACTGAAGGAGTTCGTCGCCTACATCGACCAGAATCGGGAACAGCTCATCCAAGAGGTCATCCACATGGAGGGCGAGGTTGAGGACATCCCCGTCGAGGTGGCCATGATCTACAACACGTCGTTCAACGAGAGCCTCCACAGCTACGTCAACAACATCAACACCCACGAGGGAGGAACACACCTCAGCGGCTTCCGCAGGGGCTTGACCGACACACTTAAGAAGTACGCTGAGGGCTCTGGAATGCTCGACAAGCTGAAGTTCGAAATCAGCGGAGACGACTTTCGGGAAGGCCTCACGGCCATCGTCAGCGTCAAGGTGATGGAACCCCAATTTGAAGGGCAGACCAAAACCAAACTGGGCAACAAAGAAGTCACCAAAGCCGTCTCACAGGCTGTGCGCGGCATGCTCAGCGATTACCTCGAAGAGCATCCAAACGACGCCAAGACCATCGTTCAGAAGGTCATCCTTGCGGCACAGGCCCGTCACGCGGCGCGCAAAGCCCGCGAGATGGTCCAGAGAAAAACCGTCATGGGCGGCTCCGGCCTTCCCGGTAAGCTCGCAGACTGCTCAGAAAAGGACCCGGCCATGTGCGAGGTGTTCCTCGTTGAGGGTGATTCTGCTGGAGGAACGGCTAAGCAAGGCCGCGATCGCTTGTTCCAAGCCATTCTGCCACTCCGAGGAAAAATCCTCAACGTGGAAAAGGCCATGCACCACAAAATCTTCGAAAACGAAGAGATCAAAAACATCTACACCGCATTGGGCGTAACCGTGGGAACGGAAGAGGATGAACGGGCGCTCAACATGGCCAAACTTCGCTATCACAAAATCGTCATCATGTGTGACGCGGACGTCGATGGCAGCCACATTGAAACCTTGATTCTGACGTTCTTCTTCCGTCACATGAAAGAGCTGATCGAAAACGGGTACATCTACATCGCAACCCCGCCATTGTACCTCGTGAAGCGCGGTTCCAAACAGGCCTATGCCTGGGATGATGATCAGCGCGACCGCTTGGTCATGGAGTTCAAGGGAAGCAGCGATGCCTCCGTCGGCATTCAGCGATACAAGGGTTTGGGTGAGATGAACGCCGAGCAGCTCTGGGACACGACCATGAATCCGGAATTCCGGACACTGCGTCAGGTCACCATCGAAAATGCGGCGGAAAGCGACAACATCTTCTCCATGCTCATGGGCGATGATGTCCCACCCCGTCGAGAGTTCATCGAAGCCAACGCCAAGTACGCCAACATCGACATCTAACCGGAATCCGAAATCGGATTGCCGGAATTACACCAAGTCAGAGGTACTCGCGGCCGGCGACGTCCAAGACCCTTGTGGTCTTTTTGAGCGTGCGCAACAGAACGAAAACGCCGAAGGCTCCAGCCAGGGCAAAGCCCCAGAAATTCTGGAGCCCAGAGAACGGCACGGAGAAAAAGCGGCCCTCCAATCCTGCTTCACGAAATCCGTGCAGGACATCAATCCAAGCGAAACAAACGAAGACAGCGAAGAAGCCATTGTACTCTCGCTTCAACACGTTTCTCATGGAGAACGGCACCTTCGGCTCCTTCCACCTGCCCAGCGCAGGCCAGAATGCAGGCACCTCAGCCGACCAATTCAAATAGGCCTCACCGAATTTGCCGCGAAGGAATTGCTCCTCGGCAAACATGATGCGTTCGTAATACAATGCGAACAACAGCAGGAAAACCAAAGCGAACCAAAGGTGGCCGATGTACATCACGATGCCGAGCCACATCAACAAGTTGCCCAAATACAAAGGGTGACGACAGATGCTGTACATGCCCACCGTATTGAGGGATTCAGCCACCTGACCCTCCTTGGTGTTGCGACCGGATGTTCCCCTTGGGGTATACCCCACGCACAGCGCCCGAATCACCTGTCCGGCCATGGTCATGTCCAGACAGATCAAAGGCCACCACCAACTTCGGTCAAATGCCCCACCCATCGGTTGCCAATGCACTTGACCGAATAAGACAACCGGAACCGCGCCAAAAAAAAGGAGAAGCGGCAAGAAGCTGCGCCACCGGAAGAGCCAATTGCCCGACCGGTCCATTTCCTCAATCAACGCCATCCATCAAAGATGGGCTGGTTCCAACGCTTGAGTGAGTCGCCCTCCGCTATGCCGGACAAAACCTCCACAATGAGGCCGTCGGACAGTCCGAGCGTCACATCGCGCGCTTCAAATTGCTGGGGTCCGACTTGCACCTCAACAAAAGGCTTCGGTCCCTTGTACTGCACCTGTCTCTTATACACATCTCCGAGCCCACGAGACTTCACGGAAT
>CAXHAW010000207.1:0-4013 GCA_964014525.1 uncultured bacterium | reverse complement strand
GAGATTCCGTGAAGTCTCGTGGGCTCGGAGATGTGTATAAGAGACAGTGCAAGGCCATGAGCTTATTGAGGTCCAATTGGCCAAAGAGGTCCACCACCCTCGGGTGGTGCAGAAGGTGTGGGGCAAACGAAGCCTGCTCTCGCGTTGTTCCTGTCAATCCCACGACGTGGCCGATCTCAGCGAGTTTGACGGCCAGTTCAGCAAATCGTTCCGGGGCCCAGTTTCCTGCGCTGCCATTCGATCCGGGATGAAGAAGGATGGGTGGGGCATTCATTCCGGCCATCGTGGGGAAGACAGGGCCCTTCGCAACGGGCGCAATCAGACCGGTTTCTCGTCGGAATGTCTCATCGGAATCCACGCCCAAAGCAAGAAGAAGGCGGAGGCCATGCCACGCTTCATGTCCACCTGAGGCCTTTCTGCTGTCCCAACACCGAATGGTCGCGTATCGAATGCCTGCCCATCGCCTTCCGCTGGCGATTCGCCTTGGGATGCCGGCCCGCGCAGCAGCGCGCATCACCCCCTGGTCGGGGAAGGCGTGAACCACCACATCATAGCCGCCCTGCAGGATGGCCTCCATTCCTGTCCGTTGTGGATCGTCTGCCATGGCGGAGGTCCATTCGATCACGCGATTTACCCCCTGCGCTTGACGGGCCACAGGTGCCGCATAGTTTCGGACGAGCAGGTCAACCTCCACGTTTGGAAATCGGTCTTTCAATGCGCGGACAAGGGGAAGGGTCAAGATGAGGTCCCCGATGGCATCCGTTCGGGCAATGAGCACCCGGGACGGGACGGTGGGGCCTCCCGCTTGGAGCATCTGCAAGCGCGCATGCTTCCTCCAAGTGGCCCATGCACTGCGCCGCGCAATGGTCCAACCTGTTCGCCCGTCCAGAACCCCCCGTTTGATCACAAAGGACTTGAGCCATTGCGCAGCCACTTTGACCAGAGCAAGTGCCATTGGGTAGCGATGTCCCAGACTGAGTTGGTCTTCTGCCCAGACCTTTCCGAAGCGCTCAATCTGTTTGAGGTGGTCTGCGGCGCAGGGGTAACTGTGGTGCTCCACATGTCCCGCGATTCTTGCCACGCTGACGGTGCCTTGGAATCTTGCCCGCTCGTGGATGCTGCCCTCCCAGTGTGCCGATCCAGTAGGCCACAGTCGAATTTTCCGGTCTGGATGCCATCCACTGTGGTGCACCCAATTTCCACAGTAGCGGGTCAGCCGGTTGATTTCTGCGGCCCGCCATTCTCCTTTTTCGTTTTGAACTGGACCGGTCATGTGACGCCTGATGGCTTCTCGCGAGGTCTCGGTGAGTGCTTCATCGGCGTCCAAACTGAGGGTCCATTCTCCGATGGCAGCTTGATTGGCTCGGTTTTTTGTGGAGGACCAACCTTCCCATTGGCAGGGATATACACGGGCGCCATGGGCCTTGGCAATGGCCACAGTGCCATCCGTGCTGCCCGAATCGAACACCACAACATCATCGGCCAAATCCGAGAGGGAATTCAGCAGGCGCGGCAGATTGTGGGCCTCATTGAGCGTGATGACAACCACGCTAAGGCGCACCATTTTGGAGGATGTCGTGGAGGTCTGATGAGGTTCCAATGCGCTTGTCTCGAGGTCCGGATTGGTGAGGAATGGCCATACCGTGTTGAAAACATAGCGGCCGCCGGTACCGTGGCGAAGGTAGTTTTGAGGCGCTATGCGCGTATTGATACTTGGATCCGGTGGTCGGGAGCACGCCATCGGATGGAAAATGTCCAGCAGTTCCCTTCTTGAGGACCTTCAGTTCGCACCGGGAAATGCAGGCACGGCAGCCCTCGGTGTCAACGTTGATATGGATCCGCTTGATTTTGATGCCGTGGAATCCCACGTCAGGAATCAGGGAATTCACATGGTGGTTGTGGGCCCCGAAGCCCCCCTCGCAGCTGGAATTGTTGACCATTTTGCAAAGGCCAAAGGGCTTGAGTCGGTGGCGGTGATTGGGCCGGGCAAGGAAGGAGCACAACTGGAGAGCAGCAAGAAGTTCGCGAAGGACTTCATGAAGCGACATCGCATACCCACGGCGAAGTTCCGCACTTTTTCAAAGGGCCAGACCCGAGATGCGCTCGCGTTTTTGAAGACGATGAAGTCCCCCTATGTCGTCAAGGCCAGTGGCTTGGCCGCGGGCAAGGGGGTCATCGTCACAGAAGACCTAAAGGAGGCAGAGAAGACGGTGAGGAGCATGCTCAAGGGAGAGGCTTTCGGGGCAGCGGGAAAGGAGGTGGTTATTGAGGAATTCCTAAAAGGGGTAGAGGTGTCCATGTTCGCTGTGACCGACGGCGAGGCTTGGCGTCTGCTTCCATCAGCGATGGACTATAAGCGGATTGGCGAGGGCAACACGGGGCCAAATACCGGGGGGATGGGGGCCATCAGTCCGGTGCCACATGTCACTCCGGAGTTCATGGAAAAGGTCAAGAACCAGGTGGTAATCCCCACCATCCGGGGAATTCAACGAGACCAAATCCCCTACAAGGGGTTCTTGTTTTTTGGCCTCATGAAAGTCCAAGGAGACCCTTACGTCATCGAGTACAATTGCCGTCTGGGCGATCCGGAGACCCAGATCATCTTGCCCTTGCTTGAAACAGATCTTCTGCACCTGATGGATGGCCTGTCCAATGGCCTTTTGTCTGAGATCGATGTGTCCCTTTCGGACAAGACTGCCGCCACGGTGACCCTGGCCAGTCAGGGATACCCCGGGGATTATTCCAAGGGGGTTCCAATGGGACTTCCGGGAACTGTGGACATGGAAGAGGGACAGCTTCTCTTCCATGCGGGTACGCGCGAGGATGGAGGCAAAGTCGTCACCAATGGAGGACGCGTTCTGGGGTGTGTTGGCCTTGATGCCGAGCTGGAGAACGCCGTCAAACAGGCCTATGCTCTTGCGGACAAAGTGGAGTACGAAGGAAAAACCATGCGCACCGACATCGGCACGGTGGGGTGACTTCAAAAAGATGTTTTTCTTGGTGCCGGGCGTCAGATGATGTCGCCGTTTTGGCGGGCTTGTGCGGTATACTGTCGCTGTTTGCGGAGCCAAAAAACCAAGCCGCAAAGGCCCAAGACAATGACACCAAGATTGAATGGAACGAGAATCGGGACCAGAAGGGTTTCGAATGTCCACTCAACAAATTTCCCAATGGGGGTGATGACGTCTTGGAGGTTCATAACGAAGATTTGCTGAAACAAAAATAGTCACCTTTGGGCATGCTTCGGCTTCTCCAGTCCAATCAACCCGCCGCTTGGGTCTTCGTACCGCTGACTGCGGTCTTGTTGTGGGGCATTTCGGCCATGGGGCGCGGAGCCGTTCCCGGCGGGGAAGAGGCCCTTGCATTCGCTGGTATTTTGGCTTCTTCCCGCACGATTCACCTCGCCCATCTCGAATCGAGGATGAGGACGAGGCCCACCTCTTTTCCAGGCTGGGTGTTTGTCCTCTGGGCTGTCCCTTTGATTTCCGGTTATCCAATCCGGCTGTGCTGGTCTGGATTTTTTGTCTTGGTTGGCCTTCGGTTTGCCTTGCGTCTGTCGGAAGAAGAAGCCCGACGGAATCAGGCGTTGTTTTGGATGGGGGTCTCCCTGGGTACTGCGGGTGTGCTTTGGCATTCCATGTCCGTGTGGAGTCTGCTTCTTCCACTTGGTTGTTTGGGCCTCCGGCCTTTTCGTGCAGCAGAAACCCTTTCTCTTCTCCTGGGTTTGGTGGCGTCTTGGGGTTTTTGCTTGGCCCTTCCTTGGTTGCTGCGTGTCCCTTTTCCATTCGTTCAGGCCCCATCAGGAATGCATTGGGCAGACTGGACCGCACTCTGGTTTTGGATGCCCGCAGGGGTCATTGGATGGCTGCTTCGTCAGAAATCACTGGCTAGAGCGACCGCCCGTCAGCGGTTAGCGCGGCGGCTGACACAATGGATGTCGGCCGCAGGTTTGGGCTTGACCTTCTTGTTTGGTTTGGGAGGGGTTGGAACCCAATGGTCAATCCTGGCTGTTT
>CAXHAW010000206.1:0-4021 GCA_964014525.1 uncultured bacterium | reverse complement strand
AGATTCCGTGAAGTCTCGTGGGCTCGGAGATGTGTATAAGAGACAGACGCACCGCACTCGCCGACCTTGTTGAATTCACCACATCGCGAAACAAATGAGGCGCACTCCCATGCTGTTGGTCATTCTGACCTTCTTGGCCACCGGGTGTGCAGAGCGCATGTCGGAGAAAGTGGTCGCCAATTGGCCCGACGGTTCAGTGAAAGAAACCCACCGCACCACAGTCGGTGAACCAGGCTTCGAAGTCCAACAGTTTCACGCAAACGGACTTGCCCATGTGCGGGGGAGGCTGGTCGATGGCGTGAGAGAAGGCGTATGGAATACGTTTCGTGAAAATGGACTGCCGTGGAGCCAGGTCGAGTATTTGGCTGGTGAAAAAGACGGGGGCTTTCGGACTTGGCACGAAAACGGCCTGCCCCATATAGAGGGTCAACATCGAGCAGGAAGACCCACTGGAATGTGGAACTTCTTTGACATCACAGGCCAACCAACGGAGTCCCGGAATTTCGAAGGGGGCCCCAAAAAGTGAATTGAACGAAGAACTGTGGGTGATTCGACCTCAGGCTCCACACGTTGGGGCCGTGGTTCCCGTTCCTTTGTCAGATGCGCTTCACAATTCACTTTCACTTGCTGGCCGCGTGCCTGATGTGGGCGGCGCCATTGTTGCTGTCTGGTGCAGGAGCAGAAGACCAGCAGGCCTACATCGAGCAGTGGAAGAGCGAGGCCATAAGGCAAATGGTAGAGCATCGGATTCCAGCGAGCATCACCCTGGCCCAAGGCATCTTGGAAAGCGGTTCTGGAAAAAGTGAGCTCAGCCGAAAATCAAACAACCACTTCGGCATCAAGTGCCACAAAGGTTGGGTCGGAGGCCGCACCTACTACGACGACGATAAGAAGGGAGAGTGCTTTCGTGTCTATGACGACCCCAAAGACAGCTACCAAGACCACAGCTTGTTTCTAAAGCGCGACCGTTACGTGCCCTTGTTCGCGTTGCGCATCGACGACTACAAGGGTTGGGCGCGCGGCCTCAAACGATGCGGATATGCAACCAGTCCAACCTATGCCAAGGCCCTCATCGAGCTGATTGAACGCCACCAACTCCACCGCTTTGATGACGAGGGAATTCAATGGATCAAGCGGGGTGGCATGCCGGAAAAAGAGGGGCAGCCAAACCAACCGACAACCGAATCAACCGGGGGGGACACGCCGGGCCAAGACATGACGGTTGCCACGCCCCGTGCAAGCGGGTTCTCTCAAAACGACGTGGCGTGGATTCAGGGACGGAAAGGCGAAAGCCTAAAAAGCTTGGCTCAGCAGTTCCAAGTTTCAACTTGGCAACTGCGCAAATACAACGACCTCGACGGAGCGCAGGGGTCCACCGTCCTTCAAACGGACTGTAAACTCTATACTCAGCCCAAAAGGAGACGGGGTGTTCGGAATTGGCATGTGGTGGAAGAGGGGGAGACTTTGCGCAGCATCAGTGTCTTAGAGGCTGTGAAGCTCAAGGTCCTCATGCAGAGGACGAGCAAGTCAGCAGACCAAGCCCTGCCCGTCGGATACAAGGTGCCACTCCGCTTCCCCGCAAGAGATGACGGGACCCTGCCTTGGTACGCCCGGATAGGCGACAGGGGCTGACCCTGTTCCTCGCTACCTTGCATCCATGCCCTTCTACCAGTCGCGCGGGGAGGTTCCGCACAAGCGCCACACACAGTTCCCAAAAGCCAACGGCACGCTCCACCACGAGCAGCTCTTCGGAACCATTGGCTTTGTCGGCATGAGCTCCC
Organism: uncultured bacterium; assembly: GCA_964014525.1. Classification (GTDB taxonomy): domain Bacteria; phylum Bacteroidota; class Bacteroidia; order Flavobacteriales_D; family Sanyastnellaceae; genus UBA8752. The sequence continues at coordinate 2,240 of CAXHAW010000206.1, read as the reverse complement.
TTCTATATCACCTCCACCCACCCACAATGGTGGAGTCAGTTTCAGAACCCGTGGATGCGCGTCCTGTGGAAGGCGTCCGAGAAAACCTGAAGTCTCGGCGCCTGACTGGTTTCGATGTGCCCTCCTCCGGACATTCGCTTTCCGCAAGGGTGCCCCTCCTTTTCAATTCCGATTGCACGATTTCAGTGGCCCGTCCAACAGAGCCAGATCCGGAGGACCGTTTCTACAAGAATGCGGACTCGGACGAGGTGGTCTTCATCCACGACGGTGAAGGCGTGCTCGAAACCCTGTTTGGCCCGCTCGCATACAAACCCGGGGACTACTTGGTCATTCCTCGGGGTGTGATTCACCGCTGGGCTCCGACATCTGGGATGGACCAGCGCTGGCTGGTCGTAGAAAGCGCCCACCCGATTGTCACCCCCAAGCGCTATCGGAACCACTTCGGTCAACTGCTCGAGCACAGCCCGTTTTGCGAGCGTGACTTTCGCGTTCCCGAGCATGCGGCCGCAGTGAATCGCGAAGGCGCGTTCCCCATCGACATTCGGAAGGAAGGGATGATTCACACGACAACCTATGCGCGACATCCCTTTGACGTGGTCGGCTGGGATGGCTACCATTTTCCATACGCCTTTTCCATTCACGATTTCGAACCCATCACGGGCAGGGTGCATCAGCCACCACCCGTCCACCAGACCTTCGAGACAGATGCCTTCGTCATCTGCAGTTTCTGTCCGCGGATGTACGACTATCACCCCAAGTCCATTCCTGCTCCATACAACCACAGCAACATTGACTCTGACGAGGTTTTGTATTACGTCGAAGGCAACTTCATGAGCCGCAAAGGGATTGCTCGGGGCGACCTCACATTGCACCCCGGAGGCATTCCCCACGGCCCTCACCCCGGCACTTACGAAGGCTCTATCGGCAAGACAGGTACTGCGGAACTTGCCGTGATGGTGGACACCTTTCGCCCATTGCGCTTGACCCAGCAAGCCGTCGACATCGATGATGGGGTCTACCACACGAGCTGGCTCGGGTACACCCCAAAAAAATTGACTGATCTCTGAAATGACCTTGGATCATACGCCCCCCCAACCCCAGATTGTCGTCCCCGCAGCGGACGACTTCTTGCCCCTTCTTGGCACCGATTATGTCGAGCTGATTGTCGGCAACGCCAAACAGAGCGCCTATTACTACATGCACGCTTGGGGGTATCAACCCTTGGCCTACAAAGGCTTAGAGACTGGAGATCCAGACAGCGTGAGCTACGTGTTGCGCCAAGACAAGATTACCCTGGTGCTGACGACGCCCCTAGTGGCGGACGGCCCATTAAACGACCACCTCAACCGCCACGGAGATGGCGTAAAGGCCGTGGCGCTTTGGGTGGATGATGCCGCGAAAAGCTGGAAGGAGACGACGTCCCGCGGGGCCGTGAGCGCCTTCGCACCAGAAACCCGAAAAGACAGTGATGGACAGGTGGTCCTCAGCGCAATCAAAACATACGGGGACACGATACACGTCTTTGTGGAGAGGAAGGCCTATCAGGGTATTTTCCTGCCCGGCTATCAGGCCTGGACACCGTCAGGAACGTCCGAACCCGTCGGTCTGAAATACATCGACCACATGGTGGGCAATGTTGGCTGGGGCGAAATGAACACCTGGTGCGAATTCTATGCCAAGGTCATGGGCTTCGCCCAGTTGATTTCCTTTGACGACAACGACATCTCTACCGAATACACGGCGCTGATGTCGAAGGTGATGAGCAACGGGAACGGAAGAATCAAATTCCCCATCAACGAGCCCGCCGAAGGCAGAAAAAAGTCTCAAATCGAAGAATACATTGATTTCTACCAAGGGGCCGGTGTGCAGCACGTTGCGGTCGCAACGGACAACATCATCGAAACCGTCACTGAGCTTCAAGAGAGGGGCATCGAGTTCCTCAAGGTTCCGATCACGTACTACGAAACGGTGCTCGACCGGGTGGGAGAAATTGACGAGGACCTTGAACCGCTCCGCGACCTTGGCATCTTGATTGACCGGGACGATGAGGGCTATCTCCTTCAAATCTTTACAAAGCCTGTGGTGGACAGGCCGACGATGTTCTTTGAGATCATTCAGCGCAAAGGGGCACAGAGCTTCGGGAAGGGAAACTTCAAGGCGCTCTTCGAGGCCATAGAACGAGAGCAAGCCCTGCGTGGTACGCTGTGACACTTCCACCGTGGTCCTCCGCTGGGAGGACG
>CAXHAW010000205.1:0-4039 GCA_964014525.1 uncultured bacterium | reverse complement strand
TGCCGGTGGCTCCGCAACCGTCGCTCAAGGCCGTGAAGTTGTTGCTCCAGGTCACTGTCCCGCAATTGTCAGTTGCAGTGGCCCCTCCATTGTTATCCAGCCAAGCATTGAGCTCAACCAAATTGCCTGAGCCATCGCATTGCGCCTCATAGTTTGAACCTGCAACAATCACGGGCGCAACGTCATCGTATACGCTGATGGTCTGAGTGTGGGCAGTCTGATTACCTGAGCAGTCCTCTGCAATCCAAGTGCGGTCCACTTTATAAGTGCCGGTGCAAACTTGATCGTATGGTGGGGTCTGTCCACTGTAGCTCACTGATGGGCCTGAAGCGTCACTGTCCTCGCAGTTGTCTATTGCAGTCACTGTGGGCACTGCAGGCAATTCTTCCGTGCATGCGATTGAAATGTTTTCGGGGGCATCAACAAACTCTGGAGCCTCCGTATCGTGGCGGGTGTACTCTTCCTCGCCGATGAGCACATCTCCACACGCTTCATCAAATGCGACATAAAACAAGGTGACTGTGGACTCATCTTCACCACAAGCATTGTTTTGCTCCTCATTGCAATTCAAATCGAGCAGGACATCCCCTTGGCCGCCCATAATCTCTACACCATTGACCATACCACTGTAGCTAAACCAACCACCAGCACCATAGTTACAGTTGCGGTCGTTGGCCATCTCGCCAATCTGGAAACCAAAGGTCTCGGAAGCAGGGCTGTGTTGCAATTGAAGGGTAGTCCCCTCCAAAGAACCAGATCCTGTCAAGTAACTCAAGCCGGAGTTCATGATGTAAATCATCCATGTATCCGTTACATCTGCGGTTGCCGCACAAGTCATGTCCGCCTTGTAGCTCCCCCCCCAGTCAGCACCAGACGTTCCATTTTCATAGAAAATATTGACGTCCAAGAAGGCGTTTGGATCATCTACATCGACGACTTGCCCAGAGACAATCGCAACCCCATTCTCGAACTGCGTCAAACTCATACCAGCATCGGTGGGTACGAAGTATCGGTTGTCAGTTGCATCACCATCCACCGCAAACAGAACAATCGCTCCATCTGCACCTTGACCATCAGCAGTTGTCGCCTCGCAGACCGTTCTGCTCTGAACGTCTTCAGCCAAACCACAGAAAACCTCACCTCTGTTGGAACCTTGCGTTTCATCACAAGCCGAAGGCAAGTCAGCCAAACATTCTACGGTATCCCCACTCAGTGGCGGATCAAAGGCCAACGGATCATCACATTGAGCTGCTGCTGACAGACCAAAAATCAGTGCGGTACAGCAGGTAAGGGAGGTACGGAGTAATTGTAAAAACATGGTGTCGTCTTGGTACCCTAAAATTCACCTAGTACGCCCAACATCTCAATGAAAATTGATATATACCCGGCACAAAGGAGATAACAACACACACCCCTAGTAATAAGGGGTGACGAACATTCTGTAAAACATATTTAATGGGCCTCTCAAGTTGAGTTATCACACACTTTGAAACGCCCTTAGGGAGAAATTATACTCCTGCCAATCGAGAGTGTGGTCCGAATGTGACGGGGGCAAACTGACCAGAATATTGATCCGAAATTCAAAGTGTCTCCTTGCATTTCATAAATGCAGCGGCGGAAATCCATGTTGGCAGAAAAGAGGAAAGCCACCCCGAGGGGTGGCTTTCCATTGGCTTGGTTTTGCGGCCCTCTCTAAGGCCTCTCCTTAATCACTCACTCACGAGCAATTTCTTTACGACCAGGTAAGCACTGCTGCTCAGGCGAATCTGGTACATTCCGTTGTTCAGGTTGCCGGCGTTCACATCGAGGGTATGGTTCACTCCGGTTTGGGCGATGCCATCGTATAACTCCGCCACCAAGACGCCGTCCATGCCCACAAGGTCCACGCGGATGCGCATGGTGTGGTCCACAACGAACCCGAGTTGGCTGATGTCATTGGTCGGATTCGGCTGAAGATTGGTCACGCGAATCGGTGTCTTGCCCATCACCACCTCCCCGGATCCACCGAGTACAATGGGTGCATGATCTCCACTCTGACCGCCACTGATAAGTGCTCCGTTACCATCGCTGCAATCTTCTCCATTGACCTCGATGCTGTAGGCAAAGCCATTGGCATTGCCACAGTCGTCGGCTAAGCTGTAGTCCCGCTCAATGCTCCAAGGCAAGCAACAATCGAGGTCGCCGAATAAATCGCCGGAGCCCATGATGTCACTGCCCATAAATGAGCCGCTATAAGTGAACCATCCGCTGTATCCGTGCTCATTGTTCATGTTGTTGGCGCCGAGACCGAATTGGCAAGCGTAGTAGTTGTTGCTCGGTGCATGCGACAAGCTGAGGTCCGATCCAGCATAGTCTCCCGTTCCCGTGAGGGAACCAGACTCGAGAATGCGATACGCCCAGTTTTCGTGGTCGTCAATCAAGTCTCCACAATCGCGCTTGTATCCCGTTGGGAAGGTTTGATTGTTCCAATCATCCCACGACAAGGCAACACCGTAAGTCACTGAGATCTCCCAACCGGCACTCGATCCGTCAGCCGCCATGGTGGATTGCGTCAGTGTCAGCGTGCCATCTGCATTGTTGGCCACAAGACCAGGGCCTGAAGCCAGGTAGAATTCAGCAACTCCAGGCAAGGCGAAAATGCGCAGGCTATGCGGATCATAGCCATTGCATGTCTCACCGTCCTCAAAGGCCGCAGGCGTTGTGCTCAGGCAGAACAAGTCAACAGCGTCGGTAGGGGCATAAGCTCCCACGAGGCTCTCGCTCATGGCATAGGCCACATCCGAGTCACAATTGTCTTCATATGTTGGCTCAACCGCATTAGGGATGGTCAACTCGCCAAGGTGGCTTTCGCAGCACACGGACTGGACCTCTCCATTCTCAACATCGCCCGTGCTGGTGAAATTCGGTGCACTGTCGTCCATAACGGTGATGGTCTGATCGTAGGTGCCGGTCGTCTGGAGACCGCACTCGTCCGTGGCCGTCACCGTGAAGGTTCGGATGAACGTGTAGCTTCCTTCCAGCAGGTCATCGTCTCCGGCACAAGTGAAGAGCGCATCCCCATCGGAGTGCGTGATGTCCACGGCAGCGCTGCCGCAGTCGTCACCGGCTTCATAAGACACGTTGCCCAGAGCGTCCAGACCCGTATCGAGGTCACAGGTGCCATTCTGGATCAAATCCTGGTTGGCTGGACCCTCGATGGTGAGGCTCGGAGGCGTCGTGTCTTCGATGGTGAATGTGGCGGAAGCACTGCTGCTGTTGCCACAGGCGTCTGTTGCTGTGAAGCTCACCGTCGCGCTGCCCGTGGCACCACAACTGTCGCTCAAAGCGGTGAAGTCATGCTCGATGGTCACGGCACTGCAGTTGTCCGTGGCGCTTGCACCCGCAAGGAATGCAGCCAGGTCATCCCCATTGCCCAACCCGTCGCACTCCACGGTCAAGTCAGCTGGAGCTGTGATGCTCGGAGCGGTGTCGTCGTTGACTGTGATGGTCTGGTCGCACGTCAGCGTGGTGGTGTTTCCGCAGTTGTCCTCACCCGTGATGGTGAAGGTCCGCGTGATCACCGTGCTGCCGTCACAAGGAGAGTCCGTCGCGTCCTCGTGCGTCACCGTCATCTCGACGTCAGTGTCACAGTTGTCAGCCACGTCGGCAAACGCTGCTGTGCCGTGGGCCTCCACACTCGTGTCTGCGCCGCAGGCCGCATCCGCACTGAGCGTTGTGTCTGCTGGGCAACTGATCGTGAAGGTGGGGGCCACCTCATCCGTCAAATTGAGTATCTGGACGAACTCTGTGCTGTTGCCACAAGAATCTGTGGCCGTATAGGTGCGCTGATACGAACCCTCGCAAGGACCACTGAAGAACAGGTCATCTATGGACGTGGTCACACCACTGCATCCATCAGTGGCTGCATAGCCTCCATATGGCGTATCGGTATCGTAAGCGTCACAAGCGACTTCCACCTCATTGGCTGCAGAAATCTCCGGTGCCGTGGTGTCCACAATGGTGAAGGTGGCTGTTGTGCTGCTGCTGTTGCCGCAAGCAT
>CAXHAW010000204.1:0-4054 GCA_964014525.1 uncultured bacterium | reverse complement strand
TCCACGGTCAAGTTGCTGGGGAGAACGCGGTCTTTGTACGTGTATGGACCTCCCCGACTCATAGAGATCTTGGACCTGCATCTCGAGGCAGGTGAGGGCAGGTTGGGTTTTCCGCTTCATTTTCATAAGACTACATTGGATGGTCCTCAAGTTCTGTTTGAGGATGGCTCCTTGCAGTTGGAGAGTTTTCCTGTTCGCCACCGGATCCCCACCACAGGTTTCCTTCTCAGGGAAAAGCCCCGTGAGCCAGGCGTGCGTCGGGAGTGGGTCCGGGATCATGCGTTGGTGCCTTCAGAAATCTTGGCGCTCAAAAGGGGAGAGGATGTGGTTCGGGGTGATGGCAACATGATTCCCTGTGCCGAGGCTTGTCACCCTGTGCCCAAGACACGGAGTTATGCATTTGCTGCGGATACGCGGTATTGGGAGGCCGTTGCGAAACATGTGCACGGCGTTGACCTGCTGTATCATGAGGCTACGTTTGGCTCGTCGATGAAAAAACGGGCAGAGAAAACATACCACAGCACGGCGACCCAAGCTGCTCGGATTGCGAAAATGGCGGAGGTGGGCAGATTGGTTATTGGTCATGTTTCCGCTCGTTATTCAACGTTTGACGCCCTTTTGGAAGAGGCGCGGCAGGTGTTTCCAGAAACGGTTTTGGCCGAGGATGGCATGCGACTCGATGTGATGTCGTGTGAAGAAATTGGCGAATCGAGGGGATGAGTGAACATGTAGCTACCTTTTTGCGTTTTAGCTTTGTTATCTAGATTGAGTCTGAATAAGACATGCCTCGAATCCTCATCGCCGACAGTAACCAGCTCATCGCTTGTGGCCTCCAAGCCACATTGCGATCGCATGGCATGGACCAAGTGGTTGGTCAAGCCAGTTCAGAGAAGGAGATGTTCGATTTGATTGAACTTTTCTCTCCAGACTTGGTCATATTGGACTTTGTCACCTCTGGCTTTTCTGTGGAGTCGGTCATTCGCCTGAAAGCGAAAGGGCGAATTCGTGTTTTGGCGCTTACCGATGCACAGCGCGGTGTGACCCTCGTGAATGCCTTGAGGGCAGGTGTGGATGGTTATGTGAAGAAGGACTGTGATCTGCAAGAAATTGTAGAGGCAGTGAGGGAAACCCAGTGCGGACGTAAATTTTTCTGTTCTCAGATTCTGGACACCATCAAGCGGGAAGGCATCGACTTGGAATCATTGAACGTTGTGGACCCAGGGTGTGCAGGCGTCAGTCTGAGCAAGCGTGAGCTCCAAGTGATTCGGTTGATAGCAGAAGGATTTACCAATCCTCAGATTTCTGAAAAGCTGTTCGTCAGTCCCCACACTGTAACGACCCACCGGAGAAACATTCTCCAGAAATTGGGGGTAAACAACACTGCTTCAGTGGTCTTGTATGCCGTTCAGGCAGGTTTGGTGAGCCCGAACAAGTTTTTGTTCGCACCTGAGGTCTGATTTACAGGCGATTGCGTCGACTTGGTGCAGCCTATTTTTGCGAAGAGCTAGAGAGTGACCTTAATGATAGGCCCATGATGACGACGACCCTTTTTGATATCCACCCGACGAACGCGTCCCGCTTGGGACAAGTCGATCTTCAAAATCTTCCATTTGGAAGTGTGTTTTCGGATCACATGTTCGTGATGGATTTCAAGGACGGTCAGTGGCAGGGCGGCTCCATTCAGCCATATGGGGACATGTCTCTGAGCCCAGGGTCCATGGCCCTGCACTACGGTCAGGCCATCTTTGAGGGCATGAAGGCGTTCCGGCAGCCAGATGGTCGGGTGGCGTTGTTCCGCCCAGAGGCCAACATGGCCAGATTCAATGTGAGCGCCGACCGGATGTGCATGCCGGCTGTGGACGAAGGTTTGTTTCAAGAGGTTTTGATGGAGCTCGTCAAGCTGGACGCTGATTGGGTTCCAGAGGCAGATGGAGCATCCCTTTACATCCGGCCGTTCATGTTTGCCAATGAGGTGCATGTAGGGGTCCGGCCGAGTCACGAGTACCGGTTTATCATCTTCACCTGTCCTGTTGGCGTCTATTACAAAGGCAGCGTTCGTGTTAAGGTTGAAACGGAATACACCCGGGCAGCACCTGGTGGGACAGGTTTTGCTAAGGCAGCGGGCAATTATGCCGCCTCCTTGAAGCCGACGGAGTTGGCCAAGACTCAGGGATATCAGCAGATTTTGTGGACCGATGCTGTGGAACACAAGTACATCGAGGAGAGCGGAACCATGAATGTGGTTTTCGTCATGAACGGAAAGTTGGTTTCGCCTTCACTTGGAGACACCGTACTCAATGGTGTAACCAGAAACAGTGTCATTGCATTGGCCCGTCATTATGGAGTGGATGTTGAGGAGCGCCGAATTGCTGTGTCTGAATTGAAGGCAGCAGCAGAAAGTGGTGCGCTGACCGAAGCATTTGGTGTAGGGACAGCCGCGACCATGACGCCAATTGAAGCCATTGGATTCCAAGGAGGAGATGTGGAACTGCCTCCAGTGGGGAGCTGGAATGTGATGCCAATGTTGTCCTCTGCGCTGGATGATATCCGTCGGGGAAAGTGCGAGGATCCATTTGGATGGAGACTCGTACTTTGAGTCCCAACGTGACGCGTCTTATCGACCTTTTTGGAGGATGGCCTTGCTTGGCTTTTTTCGTCTTCTTTTCAGCTTCACCAGTTCAGGCCCAGCAAACTGGGGTTGACTTGTTGGGGAGCGCAGTTCCTGGAATCACTGCAATGGGGCACCATGCGATTGGTGTGAATCCATCCCTGCTCGCGACAGAGCGTCCCTTTTCTTATGACGGGCAGTCCACAGACATTCCCGATTCTTTGAGCCGACGCGATCGGCGCAGTGCGCGTCGCAATCAGCGCTTGCGGTTTTTCAGTGGTTTTGAAGGTTCATTGGTTGTGGAGACTCCCCTTTTGGATGGCACATCTCTGGTGCAATGGGCGGATGGGAGCAAGGAATGGGGCCTAGAGGAGCGAAGGGATGTAGCGAACCGTCTGGCCCAGTCACCGACGCGTTCAGATGCTGCTTTCCGTTGGGCGGGATGGTCGCGACACGGGCGCCGGGGCGGTTGGGCATGGACCGTGGAGGATCGGTACTCTGCATCGGTGGTTCCGAGTGGTGCATTGGCCGAATATGTTATGCTCGGACCGGCATCATCCTTGTTTGACCAAGTGGTGTTGACGGATGGAACCATTGTGGGTGTTGATTCTCTGTCTGATGCACAATTTGGTATGGTGGAGACGGGCCTGAGGGACGATGGAGCGTTGTTGGCTCTTGAATTGCTCGGTGGCAGTTCAGTTGCGGTTCAGCATGTTCGGTCTTATGGCGCAGGATTCGGCTGGAAATTGATGGGCACCCGGGCATTGAAGTTGTCCATTGGAGCGTCGATTCGATACTTGCGGGGAACTGGATACTACGAGGTGAATACGGATGAGCAATGGGCGTTTGCTGCTTTTAATCGTGGATTTGGCGCAGAGCTTGTGGCATCAGAGGCAACGCTCGGGAGTGCGCTTCGGCCAGCAGGATTTGGTGTTGCTCTGGATTTGGCTGCCCGCATGGAGGTTGCGAATTTGTGGTTTGCATCCCTTGCGGTTACCGATATCGGGAGCATGGATTGGCAGGGAGAGCGTTACAGTTTAAACAACCCTGTGACTGACTTTGAGAATTGGAGTGCAGGGGGAGGGGGGGTTTTTGACCTGCTCAACGAGGGCTTGGCACCCTCGGCACTGTTTATTGAAGCCACGCCAGAGAGACGGGTGGTGGACATGCCGACCCGGGTGACCTTGAATGCAGGAATGCGAATAGGCAAGTCCCAGATGTTGGGCATCGAATTGGGTGCGCCATTGAATGATGCCCTTTTGAAACAGCCTGCGGAATTCGGAGTGGGTGGACAAACCCGGATTGGCCCCATTTTGGGCATGGGAGGCATGCGCTGGCGTGCGGGAGGGGATGTGCGTTGGCCTTTGGCGCTGATTTGGAATCGCCGGGACCGTCCAACCCAGTTCGGACTTGCCACAGCTGATGTCTTTGGTAGGATAGCGCCGG
>CAXHAW010000203.1:0-4077 GCA_964014525.1 uncultured bacterium | reverse complement strand
GATGACGCAGCATTTCTGAACCAAAACGGACTGTCCGAAAACGCCACCGAGCTTCAGCTGAAAGCAGAAGCATTGAAAACGGAATCCAAGGCCTCCGAGTTGGAAGCCGCTTCCGTGGGAACCGTGATTGGCCCGTATTTCGAAGGTGAATCCATCAGAATGGACAAGGTGATGTCAAAGGAGACCGTGGCAGACAGCACGGTCAAATGTCGGCACATCCTGCTCAAGACCGCTAACATCAATGACGCGGACCAACTCGCCGCACTTGAATCACGGGCTGACTCTTTGAAGCGTCGCTTGCGCGCGGGCGATGCATTTGCAGACCTCGTCAACAAGCACAGTGAGGACCCCGGATCAAAAGCAACTGGAGGAGAGTATGAGTTCCAGCGTGGGCGCATGGTCGCGCCTTTCGAGGAGTTCTGTTTCGACAACCGGGTCGGTTCCATTGGCACGGCCAAGACGAACTATGGCTTGCACCTGATCGAGGTCTTGGATCAGCAATGGACAGCAGACGCCATCACGGTCACCCGGATTGACCGTCCGGTAGAGATTTCGGAACAAACCTCCACCGAAGCCGAGCAACTCGCGATGAATTTCGCCATTGATTATGGCACGACTGAAGATTTCCGAAATGCAGCCGACACCCTCGGTTATGCATTGGTCAATGCCAGAGACTTGCAAAGCAGCGCGGAATCCATCTCAGGCCTTTCCAATGCCGCCGAAGTGGTGGGGTGGGCCTACGGCGCGGAGGCTGGAGATGTCTCAAACCCCTTCCGAATCGATGGCAACTACATCATTGCCACATTGGTTCAAATCAAGGAAGCAGGGGTCCCCCCGTTTGAAAATGTCGAAGCTGAAATGCGCATCGGTGCCATCAAGGACAAGAAGGCTGAACTCTACATGGACATCATGTCGGGAAGCACACTTGAAGACATCGCAGAAAAGGCAGGAGACAAAGTCAGCACAGCCTCAGCACTCAGTCTTAAGACCCCTTCAATCAGTGGCGCAGGAGGAGCACCTGAACCCGATGTGATTGGAACGGCATTTTCAATGGAACTCAACAACGTCAGTGCGCCAATCCAGGGCGCAAACGGCGTGTGGGTGATTTTACCTACCCTCAGAAACCCAGTGGAAGCCACGGGAACGTTTGCCACGGAGGTGAGTACACTCGACGACCGAACCTACTTCCGAAACCTGCCTCTCAGCAGCGGTTCTGCCGTGCGCTTGTCCTCCGCAATTCAGGAGAAGGCGGAGGTAGAAGACCTCCGTCAGGGAAGTTGAGCTGAACTTCATTCGGCCTGGACGCCTGTCTGCAAGTCGCGGTCAATTCGATCGCTCCAGCAGACAGGCGTCTCCGTAACTGAGGAAACGGTATCCGGACTGAATGGCGTGTGCATAAGCGTCTCGCCAGGATGGGCCGACCATGGCCTCAACGATGCAAAGCAGGGTGCTCTTGGGCATGTGAAAGTTGGTCAGCAGGCGGCGGGCTGACCTCACCTTATATCCTGGCACGACCATCAGGTTCGTTACAAATTCGAGTGGGCCATGGCCGTCGATTTTGTTTGCAAGCCAATCGGCTGCGGACTGAAAGTCTGGAAACTGGGCATCCACCGCCTTGTAAATCCATTGCTCCACCTCCTCCTCAGGACCTGGCCCACCCGCCTTCCATCGGCTCGCGAGCCAAAACGCACTTTCAAGGGTTCGGAGGGACGTGGTTCCGACCACCGTCAAGTCCTCGATTTCAGCCAAGCTCCTCAGCGACTCGCCTTCGATGAGACACCGCTCACCATGCATGACATGTTGGTCAAGAGATCCGGAGAGCGGCTTAAACGTCCCGACGCCAACATGAAGTGTGACCTTTCCAAAACCGATGCCCTTCTTCTTGAGCTGATCGAGCAAGCCCTCCGTCAAATGCAAACCTGCAGTCGGTGCCGCCACACTGCCGGGCAGGCGCGCAAACACGGTTTGATACCGGTCCTCATCCGAAGCCTCCGCGTCGCGACGCATGTAAGGGGGCAGGGGAATCCTACCCAACCGCTCCAGCACATCCCCAAACTGGTCCTCGCCGTCCCAAATGAAACGGTAGGCTCCAGCCTCCCTTTCCACCCGCAATGCCACGCCACTTCCCGGCACCTCGAGAGACCCCGTCTTCCATTTTTTCGCACCGCCAACCATGGCATTCCACACCACCGGAGAACGGGCGACCAGGGCTTTTTCAACAGGCATGTCCCTTGGCTCGAGCAACAACAGCTCCAACGCGCCGCCCGTGGGCTTCTTGGCCATCATTCGGGCATGCAAGACCTTGGTCTCATTGACCCAAATCCCGCCACCAGCCGGGAGAAGGGCAACGAGGTCGGCCACACTCCGGTCATGCCCACCATCAGATGATGTCACGTGAAGCAAGCGGGCATCCTCTCTTCGGGCGGCTGGATACTTCGCTATGCAGCCTTCCGGTAGTTCATAATCAAAGGGGTGATTGCGCTCCTGCATGGCGCAAGCAAGCTACATCTCACACATCTTTGCGCTATGCCCCGCGATGTGCATTTCATCATTGGCGCCTCTGGTCAATTGGGAACCGAGTTTGCCCTGGCGCTCCATCATTCTGGGGAAAAGGTGGTCTTGGCCGACATCAAGCCCCCTTCTCTTGACGCCCTTCGCGACCTGCCTTTTGTCGGACTCGATGTTAGAGACCGGGACACTGTGGCCTCTGAGCTAAAACAGCATGAGGCCACCCATGTGCACCATCTCGCTGCTGCCCTTAGTGCGAGGGGAGAAAAGGAACCACAATGGGCATGGGACTTGAACATGCGTGGCCTTCTGAATGTGTTGGAAGTGGCGGCTGATCGAAAGGAAATTGCCCAGGTTTTCTGGCCCAGCTCCATCGCGGTCTTCGGACCGGAAAATGGCCCGTTGGCTGAACAGAATGGACACCGCCTACCAGAAACGGTCTACGGCATCAGCAAGCAAGCAGGGGAACAATGGTGCGCCTGGTTCCGCAAGCACCGCAACGTAGACACGCGTTCAGTCCGTTACCCGGGACTCATTGGCGAACTCTGCCCTCCGGGCGGTGGCACCACCGACTATGCTGTCGAGGTCTTCGATCACCTGCGCGACGCTGAACCTTATGTGTGCTTTCTTCGAGAAGACACCATGCTTCCCATGATGCACATGGAGGATGCCATAGAAGCGATGATGCAAATCACCTCTGTCTCCGCCCAAAGGATTCGAAACCAAGAGTCCTACAACATTCAGGGGGTGTCCTTTGACCCAGCCACCCTGTTCGCCGAAATCCGACGTCATGTACCTGATTTCCAAGCCGAGTTCCAACCCGATTATCGACAAGGCATTGCAGATGGCTGGCCCGATCGTCTGGATGACACGGCTGCACGAGAGGATTGGGGGTGGTCTCCCGCGGTTCAATTGCCCGCACTCGTGGACAGGATGGTGGCATTTAAGTCCACTGCGCTCGAAGCTGAGGCGGGTGTCTGACCCCTTGTGGTCAGAGAAATGAAACCTTATTTCATCGCTGTGCGTAATGGGGCCCACAATGCACGCTCCCATCAACAGCACGCGCATCTGTTTGAGCCTTCCTCTCGTTTTTGGAGGCACGGTTTACGCTCAGGTGAAATCGGATGCCATGACAAGCACTCCGGATCCCCCAACTGGAAAATCTCACATGGTCGTCCTCGGGGAGGATTCCGGTGTAGCCTCCTTTCCCTCGGATGCCATTTTTGAGGAGGGGGACCTCGTCGATGGAGAAAAGAACGGCCTCTGGACCCGGTATTATGCCCATGGCGCAATGCAGTCTGAAATCCACTACGCAGGCAACCAACCCTTTGGGGACTATCGTTTGCACGGTGAAGAGGGTGAACTCTTCGAAGAAGGACGTTGGGAAAACAGCATGAACGTAGGCGCCCTGCGCCGCTACTGGCCCAATAGTTCCATCCAGCAGCTCTTGTCCTCCGACGGCAACGGAACCGGACAAGGACAGCAACGGTCTTACCACGACAACGGTCAACTTTAAATGCTCGTTAAACTTGTCAACGGCCAAGAATCAGGAGACCTGATTCGACTCGA
>CAXHAW010000202.1:0-4100 GCA_964014525.1 uncultured bacterium | reverse complement strand
TTTTTGTTTTACGTACGCGCTTCCAATTCAGAGGCGGTGAAGCTGATGCCTGAGCGCGCCGAATACGAGTACTTCGTTTATGGCGACCAGGTCGGCACCGAGGAGCCCTTTGCGTTTCACGATGCCCAAAACGAAGGGTGGACGCTTGCGCCCAACCCGGCACGGGGGTCGTTTCGGGTGCTGAACTGTGCGGAGCAGACCCGCCTTCAGGTGCGCGATGCGCAGGGCCGGTTTGTCCGGGAAGTGTGGTGGACGGGACAGCCCATCGATGTCAGCGACTGGCAGCGGGGCATGTTCTTGATTTCAGCGGACAACGGACGGGCCATGAAGCTCCTCGTCCACTGAGTCAGCGCTTGTTTTAGCGCAGGACCAGTGGCTGGCGCCAGCCCCATTCAGCGACCTCGATGACATAGAGACCCATCGGCAGCGTGCTGAGGTTCAATGTCGCCTTCGGTCCTACATGGGTTTGCGTATTGACCACGCGGCCTTGCATGTCGAGGATGCGCGCTTGCCAAGGTCCTTCTGCGTTCGACTGTGATACCGTGACCTGTCCGTTTTCACTCGGGTTGGGGTACATGCTCACCTGTTCGGCAGTGTGTTCTGAGACATTGCTGGTGTAGTCATACTCACCGCATTGATCAGCGTAAGATTCGCAGATCCAAGAGGAGAGGGCCCCGGCGATGGTGGACACGGTCACGTCATATGCATCGCCATTGGTCAGGTGGGGCACGTGGCCTGCGCCTTCGATGGTGATGAAGCAATGGTCGAGACCGATATCCTCTGCTTCTTCATGTATTGTGGCGCTGCCGTTGACCTCTGTGACCGGTATTCCGATGAGCGAAACGGAGCCTGTGGCATAGGGCACAGTGCCGTCACTGGTGCCGTGGATGGAGACGAGTGGCTCGTCGTCGGACTGCATCCACCCGGCATCCTTGAGGGCGCCAGAGATGTTGAAGATGCCGGACACGTGTGAGCTGTATCCGGGGTTGCCCGACTCGCCTTCGAGACCGCCTCCCATTCCGGATTGGGACTGGTTGATGCTGGTCGGTACCTCAGAATTGTCATCGACATAGGCGTGGTGGAGGGCGAGGAAGGCCCCTGCGGAAATGCCCCCCATGTAGATGCGGTCGGAATCGATGCCCCATGGGTTGCCCTCCTCCTCGACAGATTTCCGGAAGTAGCGCACAGCGGCACGGCCGTCGTGAACGGCGCGCCACACCGCGTCGATGAGCTCGTTTTCAAGTTCGAAGATGTTCAAGATGCCCAGTCTGTAGGAGATGCTGGCCACCGCATAGCCCATGCGGGCAAAGTCCTCGCACAAGGGCACGATTTCGGGGCCTTGCTTGGAACCTGTCAGAAAGAATCCCCCGTGAGCAATGATGAGCAGCGGACGGTCTGTTTCTGCGTTGCCAACAGCTTCGTAGAAGTCGAACCTCAGTTCTGTATCGGCGCCAAAGACATTGGTGTTACTCCCGTAGACGTGGTCTTCGGAGACGGACACATTGTCGTACGCGGAGGTATAGCGATAGCGCTGCCCGTCGCATTCGGACTGGGAGCGCAGGGGAGTGAGGGCCGCGACAGTTGCCGCGAGTGCGAGAAGGGTTCGGGTCATGTTGTGATTCGGTTCCCGGCTTGAGCCAAAGCCCAAGCTAAGCCCTGCCCACATTGAGCCCAAAATTGCGCTATACGCAACAGAATAGGGAAGTTCAGATCCGTCATTTAGGTCGCTTGATTGGAAGTCCATTTGGTATTTAAGTTGGTTTTATGGGTGTTTTTGTGGCTTCCGTTCGACACCGATTTACACGATATTGATGGCATGAAGATGAAGGATGTTTTGTTGAAGTACTTGCTGGAGTTCTTCGTGATTGTGCTGGGTATCTCGGTGTCGTTCTGGTTGAATCAGCGCGCCATGGAGCGCTCCAATGAGAAGGAGCGAATCAAGGTACTGGAAAGCCTTCACGCGGAATTGACGGAGATCGACCGCTATTGCGACGAGAGGCGGGACAATTACCGGGATGACATCGACATCCTCAGACTGTTGCTGGAAGAGGAGTTGAATCTGGAAGAGATGGGAGAGCTGACGACCAGCAAGGGTAGAGTGGAGTTCATTCTGACCCACTACCGCGTCTTCGAACCCCCTATGAACCAGTATAACAGCAAGGTCCACGCGGGGGGACTGAAGTTTATCAAGTCCGACCGGATCAACGAGAAACTAGGGCGGCTGCACAACACTTACTTGAAGTACATGCAGACCTCTGTCCAATTTGATCAGGAGTTTAAGCAGAACTTCCTCCCGTTTTTGACGGCGGAACACGCAGAGCTGTTGCTCGCGCGCCACGAGAACGGCATCGGGATGAAGGAGTATTTGAGACTTTTGCACGGGTCCATCCAAGGGGACGACCGGTTCCGTGCCAACATGCACGTGTTATCAGATTACCTCGAGAACAAGCTTTACTTCCTCAAGCTGTACGATGGGCTGGTCTTAGAACTGGACAGGGCCCTTCAGGACGCCATTGTCCAGCAGCCGTAAGTCAGAGGGTGCCTGGGGAGTAGTCGTCCACGTTGACGGCTCCTTCGGCTTTTTGCAACTGGTCCAGCATGGACTTCATATCGAAGAAGTCTTGTTCGCTGGCCACCCTGCCGTCGCGCATGGTCACCAAGGTCGTTCCGGACAGGTCTAGTTGGTTCCCGGTGGCCGGGATGCCGAAGAAAGTGCCCGTATGCTGTCCCCTAAAATTCCAGTGCTTTACGATTTTATCGCCCTGTCCGAAGGCGTCGACAATGGTGAATTCGATGTTGGAGAATCCGTCGAGATAGTTCTTGTAGAATTGACGGCATCCGTCGACCCCGACGATGTTGCCTTGATCCGTTATGATGGTCACATCTTCAGTGAAATGCTCGGCGTTGACGGCCATTGTGTCACCCAAGTTTAGGAAGTCTGACCAGACCTGCTCATACATGGCTAGGTCCGTCTCCAATTGGATTTCTGCGGACAAGACTTTAGAGTGGGCTGTTGGGGATTCGGGGGCGTTTTGACAGCCAAAGACGAGTAGCAGACCGGCGATAATAAAGAGGAACGAGAAACGCATGAGGAAAGATTCTGTCACTAATCTAACACAGCATTACATTTTTGATGAGCCTTCGCGTCAAGACTGCGCTTTTGGCAGTGCATTGGCAGTCCCGTCGGCATCACCACCACACTGCCGAAAGCGCAGTTATTGCGAGTACTCTAGCCTCCTTGCAGTTTATGAGATGATTTGAAGCACGGCTGCACTGTTTTTGTGACCGCTAAGGCAGCTTTTAGCGGTGCGCTTGGCCGATACGCACAGAGCGGGTGTCGGTCCGCTGCCGCATTTTGTAGAGAGCAGATGCGCTGATGTTTATGGCCTTTACGAGATGTTTGGGAGGCTTAGGTTGCGGAGGCCTTCGTAGACGATGATGCTGACGGCGTTGGCAAGGTTGAGGCTGCGGATGTGCTCGCTCAGGATGGGGATCTTGTATAGGCGGTCGGCGTGCTGGCGTGTCAGGTGGTCGGGTAGTCCCACAGACTCTTTGCCAAAGACGAAGAACATGTCGTCTCGGTAGTCGATGTCGCAATAGGATTGGTTGCCCTTGCTGGAGAGGAAGGCGAAATGCGCATCCCGGTGGGTGGACATGAAGTCTTCGAGGCTCTCGTGTATGCGGACGTCCAAGTGCTGCCAATAGTCCAGTCCCGCGCGCTTCAAGCGGGAGTCCGTGATGTCGAACCCAAAGGGCTTGACCAGGTGGAGGGTGGAGCCGGAAGCGAGGCTGAGGCGGCCGATGTTGCCGGTGTTGGTGGGGATTTCAGGCTCCACGAGTACGATGTTGAATCCCATGATGAGGTCGGTTGGTGCGGGGTGTCTCCGGCGGATGTGGCGTTCTCGTGTGATGGGGAGCAGGACAAATGGCCTGCCTGACTTCAAGAAGCAATCTAGGGCATCCAGTCAGCTTGATTGGGGGGCAGGGCCGGTCGCTGGCCGCGGGATTCGCCTTAGTGGAAGTGCGATGAGGTCAGCCGGGTGAAATGGCCATCTTGGGGCCTGAAGCAGCCAATAGGCTCCCCGTTTCCGTTTTGACTG
>CAXHAW010000201.1:0-4117 GCA_964014525.1 uncultured bacterium | reverse complement strand
GAATGTGCTGGTACGCCCGATTGAAGCTTTGAAAGACATATTCAAAAGAGGCTGCAGTCTCGTCTCGCATCCAAGCAAACATGGCCACCTCTCCATGCCCGGTGACGTTGCTAGGATACAGGATTGCCAAGAGCTTGTAGGCAGACCTGTTTGTCCCATAAGTGCAATCCATCTGAACGACGCCGGGACGACACCTTGTATAAGCCCGCTTCATGGGTTGGGTGACTACAGTCAGTATGTCAAGGACCTCTTCTTCATCCATCTTCGCTTCCACCAGACCATTTGCGTCCTTAACAGTGTCCAGGAACTCCGAAAGGACTACTGGATCTGGTGCTTCATCCTTCAACTTCTCCATCTGATATCTGATTTGATTGCGTGACAGCTGCTTCCCGGCTTCACGCAGGCAATCAGAGATCTGGTTGACTCTGCATCTTGCTTTCATCAGGTTCTTGATGACTGCTCGGGACTCTGCGTTTGCCTTTCGAGTGTCGGCCTTGTACCATCGCTCATCGACGGGGTGGTTGTGAGTCAAATCGAAGAACTTAATTCTGGTCATGCCGGTGGACTCCAGGGTGTAGAACTTGATCACCGCTGGGCATTGCATCTTGATTGAGAATTGGTCTGGCCGATTTCCCTTGCACCTTGACCTAAACTTTCCGAAATGCACGCAAGCAACCCATAGAGTCTTCTCGTTGTTTTGTGGAGTGCATGTGGCTACCAGATTACCATCGAAAAACGCCCTGCCATAGCGCTCGGCCATATCTCGAAACGGAAAAGTCATCCCTACCCTGGGCTCTGGTACCACAGGATTGTCTGCATCAAAGAAAACCAAGTCCTCATCATCTTCTTCACCAGTCAAACCAGCATCTGGTGCCACCAGGCCTGCCTCCATCCTCTCCTCACTTTCTCCCGCAGGATCGTTACCCTCAGCCACCTGGTCTGTCTCACGGTCTGCGTCCTCATATGCAACCTCCTCATCAGCTTCTTCATCAGTCAAACCAGCATCTGGTGCCACATGGTCTCCCTCCTCATCTGCATCCATCATCTCCTCACTTTCTCCCGGAGGATCGTTACACTCAGCAACTGTTTCGGCCTTGGTTCCTTTTCCGAGATATTCATTCCACAGTTCCCAGTTCTCTTCCCCGTACTCGTTGTCACCCTCCTCCTCGTCACTGTCTGACCCACTATCGGCCTCATCCTCAACTAAACTTCCAGGGGGGGACCAGGGTGAATCCTCAGCATCCCCAGGGCTTGCGTCTGTTCCTTTCTCTGGGTCAGGAAGGGATTCCTTGCTGTCATATTGGCCAGAACCGTCCATGGGTTTTGGGGGTTCGGGTGGTCCTGGTGCAGATGTTCCTGACCCCTGGGATCCTGGGGGTCCTGGGGGCATGGGATTGCCGTCTCTCCTTTCCAACATGCGGCGTGAGCGCCTGGGCGCAACCATTGTGGAGGCGATGGGATTGCCAGTATTCACGGTCCTCTTGCCACGGCCCCGTCCACGTCCACGACCACGTCCACATGCTGATCCTGTTGACTGCCTCATCTCTTGCTTAGCATCCTGTGGGATAATGCTTGTTAAGATACAAATCAAGCCTCTGAGATAAGGGGTCTCTATTTGTCCCGGAAACCTCATTTTCAGTTGATCCAAGTCGCTCCAGTGTTTGGACATTTAAATTTCAATGGTTTCGGTTGTCGCCCAGGAGACGTCAAAATGACAAATAGAGACCCCCGGAGATGATGATGTTACCTTGATGTCGGCCAGATATTGTGCCTCTTGCATTTCTCGTTCTGCTATGTTCTGCGCTCTGATCCTCTCATACGCGCTTACCGATGCTCCTTGAGAGAAGGTCTCCACGGTATCCTGGAAGTCCCTTTCCTCTTCTTTGTGGGCAGGGGAAGAGGGTTGGTTTGAGGACGTTGCTGCTGGATGGTCAGGAGGAGAGTAGTGGTAGAGGGTGTTAGGGTGCACCTGAACAGGGGCAAATTCATGAAGAGACTGACACATTAGCATATTTGCTACAAAAAGAACGAGACAATGCAGCAAATGTTTCAGAGTTAATGATACAAAATGGTTTTCTTCTCACATTTAATTTCTCCCGGCAGAATGTTTCCATGTCAACACTTGGTTCAGACTGCTTGGAGACCTCATCTGTGCTGTGCTCGGGGACCACGGCCAAATTGATTCGCTCGTGCTTCTTGGCAGAGTTGCAGACCTCCTGGTAACATGATTTGACAGCTATTCAAGACAGCAGAGGTTGAAATTATCACCTGTTGCTCGAGGGAAACCTGCTTGCTGTTCGTGGCGACGATGGCATCGGTGAGGACCTCCTCGGGGACCACGGCCGAATTGTTTTCCTCGTGCTTCTTGGCAAGGTTGCAGAGCTCCTCGCGCCATTGCTCCTCCTGGTGCCATGATTTGACAGCTATTCAAGACAGCAGATGTTGAAATTATCACCTGGATGTCACTGGATGCACAGTCTGACGGATCGTCCAATACAAGTCGGAGAGACCTTCAAAAACATAGATAGATTTCTAACAAAAAAAACCAAATCGCCAGTTAGTCTTCAAGTCCTCACCCACTGTCCTCGTCGCTGTTGTCTCCGAGCTCCTGCTGGCTTTTGTCCTGGGAGTCCATCAGGCTGGCAGGGATGGCGGCGGTGACTTCCGGTGGCTCTTCCTGGTAGCATGATTTGACAGGTATTCAACACGGCAGAATGTTTAACTATCACCTGGAGCTTCTCCTCTGACAACAGTTGCTGAGCTGGGCTTGCCTGCCTTTGTGCCACAGGTGATGAACTGCGTGATTCGCCACCTCCGTCCGAAGCATCCTGAAATGTCAATCTGTAACAAACATAACTTCGACCGAAGTCTTCGTAGAAAGGAATTTTGATGGATTAACACAAACCTGCCCCTCCTGAGATGATGTTGGAGAATGCAAAGTCACAAAGTTGACTTGGTGCGGTGGGGACATTTCTTGCCCCGCATGACGCAGTGCGAATGCATCCATGTTGAGGATGGACGGATTTCCCTGATATGGGTCAATTTCCTCGTCGTGTCCAGGCGAACAGTGTCTGTCGATTGCGTCGTAACTGCTGTTGCCCAGAATTGGTCCTGCATCGACGACGTCGTCAAGAGGGTATTCTTCTTCCATGATGTCAGCACCTTCTTCCCCGTACTCGTTGTCACCCTCCTCCTCGTCACTGTCTGACCCACTATCGGCCTCATCCTCAACTAAACTTCCAGGGGGGGACCAGGGTGAATCCTCAGCATCCCCAGGGCTTGCGTCTGTTCCTTTCTCTGGGTCAGGAAGGGATTCCTCGCTGTCATATTGGCCAGAACCGTAACTGCTGTTGCCCAGAATTGGTCCTGCATCGACGACGTCGTCAAGAGGATATTGTTCTTCCATGATGTCAGCACCTTCTTCCTCGACGATCTGGGGGGCCTCCGTATTGGCATCGGCGACGTCCCCAAGAGGGTCTTCTTCCATGCCTCCACCTTCTTCCTCGATGATGTCGAGGTCGGGGGGATCCGGCTCCAACGTAATCACGACCTCAGGCATTCCAACATCCTCCTGCGCCATCACTCCGACCAACAGCCTGGCAATGTTCAATGTAGGCTATTGTGGAGAATCACATTATACCTACACAAGCACTGCAGCCGCAGACTGGTCGAGTTTCGCAAGCGCCGTTTTCAGGTCCCAGGAAGGGTCACTTCACATCTTGACTGGGTTGGGTTGTGCTATCGGTGTATGAGCTCACGCCCTAAAAGACTAAACGACAGTAAGATCTGAAACAGAAAAGTTTACTTGGTTTTTTAGAACTGTTCAAAGGCAGAATGATAATTCTTTATTTTTCCTCACATAAGCAAGAGTTGCTTCAGTGCTTCAGACAGATCCTCCAATACAAGTCAGAGAGACATAGATAGATTTTTAACAAAAAAAAAAAAATCGCCAGTTAGTCTTCCAGTCCTAACCCACTGTCTTCGTTGCTGCTGTCGAGAATCTCATCATGGACTTCAACACCTCCCCCCAAAAAAGGCTCTGGCTCAGCCTCGGCGACTTCTTGCTCCAGCTGCTCTTCCTCTGTGAGGGCAACTTCTTGCTCCTGCTGCTCTGCTT
>CAXHAW010000200.1:0-4117 GCA_964014525.1 uncultured bacterium | reverse complement strand
GATTCCGTGAAGTCTCGTGGGCTCGGAGATGTGTATAAGAGACAGCCTATATCAGGCCCGTCAAATCGATCATACAGGTCGTGTTCGGCCAGCAGGATGTGTTTGGCAGGAAGGTCCATGATCAGGGGGTTGTCGTATCGCCCCGCCTTGGATTTGAAGCGCACACCGTGGGCCACTTCGGCAATGGTTTGGCGCGCTTCGGTGCCCCACGTGGCCACATGGTGGCCGTTTGGTTTGGCGTTGCGCCCGCCGTGAAACCGAGCGGTGCCATCTGTTGACACTTCGAGTTCAAATGCAGGGCACGGTCCGAAGCAGGGTGTGCGTTCGTAGACCAACCAGGTGCTGTCTCCTTTTGGGAGGTACTGTCTAGGGCCTGCGCATCCAGCGGCAAAGAGCAGCGCTGACATTGTCCACCAAGACGGGGACGGCGCCTTCATTTTTTGCGCTTCTGGTTCCGGGACTTTCTTGACTGGTCCCTTTGGCGCTTCATTTCCTCCGCTTTTTGCTGTTGTTCCTTTTGCATGGCTTCCAGGCGCGCCGCAAATCCGCTCTTCTTTTTCTCCTCTTTGGGCTCGGCCTGCTTGGCCTTGATCTTCTCGCGAATCTTGTCTTCGTTGATGAAGAACTTCTTGACCGTGGTGACCTGACCAATGGTGATCAGGTTGGCAATGAAATAGTAAAGGCTCAGACCGCTGGCGAACTTGTTAAAGAAGAACAGCATGAACAGGGGCATGATGCGTGCCATGATGCGCATGTCGGGCATGCCAGGTTGGGTCGGAGCGGCCTGTTGAGCCATGGTTTGTCCCATATAGACAAACATGGACCCTGCCATGAGCACGGTGAATCCGGAGACATGTGCTCCATAGAAGGGAATCTCGAAGGGCAAATCGAGAATGCTGTCATACGCTCCGAGATCATCCGCCCACAGAAAGGACTTGCCGCGAAGCTCAATGTTGGCCGGGAAGAAGCGGAACATCGCATACAACAGGGGCATTTGAATGAGCTGTGGTATGCACCCTGCGAGTGGGTTGACACCGCTGTCGCGGTACAGCTTCATGGTCTCCTGTTGACGCTGCATGGCATCGTCTGAGTCGGGGTACTTGGCGTTGATCTCCTCCATGTCTGGCTTGAGCAGACGCATCTTGGCGGAACTGACGTAGTTCTTCCAGGTGATGGGGAAGAGGATGGATTTGATCGCAATGGTCAAGACCAGGATGATGAGTCCTGCGGAGCCCATGTATTGGGCAAGGAAGGCGTAGATCGGGAAGATGACGTTCCGGTTGATCCAGCCGAAAATCCACCAACCGAAATCGATGACCCTTCCAATTTCGCCCCATCCGGTGGCGTTCAGTTCAGAGACGTCATTGGGTCCGAAGTAAAAGCGCAAGTCGGCCACTTCTCTGCCGTTCCGATCTACAGTGGGCATTCTGACGTCCATCCCATAGCGCATGGTGATGAGTGTGTCTGCGGATTCTGTTGGCGGAAGGCTGCGCAATGTGCCCGAGGTAAACCCAAGGTCGGTTCCCACGATGGCGGAGAAGTAGTTTTGCTTGAACGCAACCCATTCAACGGGGTCCTCAATGTCGGCAGAGTCGTCGCGTCCCTCGTACAAATAGTCTCGCCCCCGTCCCTGTTCGCGGAAGTAAATGCTGCTTTTCTGCCGCTCTACATCGATGCCCTTCTCGTTGTGGGCGCCGTCTGCTTGCCATTGGAAACCCACCTCTCCTCGGGCATCTTCGAATTCGGCCTGCACATCCACCAAATAGCCATCAATGGTGTAGGTCAGCGTTTTCAATGGGCCGTCTCCACGGTTGGCGAGGACGACCTCACGTTCGCTTTCAGACACCACATCAAACCTCTGGTCATAAGAGCCTTCGCCTCGGGCAACGAAGTTCATGTCGGACCCGCCTTCAGTCCAGAGTTGGAGCGGCTCTCTGTTCCAGAAATCGAGATAGCCGTCTTGCAGGATGGCCCGGATGGGGGTTCCCCCGTCCGTGGTGACCTGCAATTCCAATACGTCTGACCTGAGTGTGGCCAACTTGGAGACGTAGGTGCTGTCTAGGAGATCAGCTGCTTGGGAAGCGGGGAAATCAGAAACCGGGGAGGGGGTCTCCGGTGCGGAAACGGTTTGGGTTTGGTCTTCTGTAATCTCCTGAGGGGGAGGGACGAAGTACAGCTGATACACGATGACCATCGCGAAAATCAGCAAGAACCCTGTGATCGTATTGCGGTCCATTGGGCGGCAAACTTACGCGTTCACCACGCGTGGGCGAGGTGATTCATCCACAAGCCTTTCACTTTCATTCCTTGTTCCAAAATGTCGCGGACGCAGCCCTCTCCACCACGAACGGGACTGACGTAGTCGCAGACCGCTCTGACTTCGGGAACGGCGTCGTGCGGACAGCAGGCCAGACCCACTGCTTCCAGGACGGGAATGTCCGGGATGTCATCGCCCATGTAGCACACTTGGCTCAGTTGGATCCCCCAGCGTTCGCAAAGGGCCTCCATTTCGCCCAGCTTGACGGCAGCACCGCTGATAACCTCAGCAACGCCAAGGCCATTCATCCGTCGGGTGACTTCTTCACTTCTGCCGCCCGTGATCATGGCCATTCTTACCCCGCATTTGGCAGCGTGCTGGACGGCATATCCGTCCCGCGTGCTGGCCGTTCGAACTTGCTCACCTCCGGGCATGAGGTAGACTGTGCCGTTGGTGAAGACGCCATCGTTGTCGAAGACAAAGCCTTCAATCTTTGCGAGGCGCTGCTTGAAGTGGGGGGAGGGGGTCGTGTCCATGGTGGGTGAGAATGCGGTTGGTCAGGATGTGGTGGATTTGGGCCAGATCTCCGCGTAGATCGTGCGTGTCCAAATGGTCTGCCTGTTGGGTCAGTGTGGCCCTGTCATTGCGGGCGGCAGGTCCAGTGACATGGTTGAGTGCCAGTCCGTCCAGGGCCTTGATTACACTGGTCCGGACCAATGGGTTCAGCGTCTCAGCGTCCAATCCGCGTTCTTGAAGGTGTTGCTGGACCATGCCAATCCAACCGGCGGTGAGGTTGCCAAGGAGGACGGCGGCCAAATGCAATTCTGCGCGTTGTTCTCCTTGGACGTCGGTGCAATTCGGGGTGAGGTTTCGTGCCCAATTCCGGATGGTGATGTCGTCGGTGTCCACGATTAAGGGCAGGGATGACCAATCCGGATTTACCTCTGTTTGGAAGGTCATCGGTGGCCAGAGAACTGCCGTTGGTTGAGGTGCAGGGCCCAGTTTGTCCTTGGGCAGGGAACCGGCGTGGTGGATCATCCAGGTGCCAGAAGCCAGACCGTTTCGTATCGAATTGGCGACGGTTTCAATGGCGTCGTCTGATACGGTGAGAAACACAGCGTCGGGTCGGTCATCGCCTGTCCACTCCTCAAGTGACCGTGCGCCATTGGTTGGGGTTCGGTTCCACCGATGGACAGTAATACCGATGCTCTCTAGACGCAAGGCGAGGTGATGCCCCAAGCGTCCCATGCCGATCACATGGGCCCTGTTCATGCGGCCTTGGAATTGCGGCGTTTGTTCATCCGCTTGCGTTGTCGTACCGCCATGAGCGCCCCGGTGGTCATGATCAGACAGCCAAGCCAAAGGAGGTTGATCTGCGGAAACACAATGGCTTGCATTACAATGAAATCCCGTCGGATGGACAGGTTTTCCCAAATCACCGTTTCGAATGTGGCTTCTGCTGGGCGGAACCCATCTATTCGGAGCTTGACACCGCGGTTTTCAATGGTGACCATGTCGGGGATGAGCAGGCTGTCTCTGACGATATACAGCGCTGTGAAATTGGTGTCAGGTAGAGTTCCGGACAGGCGGAAATGGGCAGCAACCGCGAGGTCCTTGTCGAGCAAGCCAAAGGCGGGTTTCTGCGAGCGCGTTACGGCTGATATGGAATCCAATGCGAGTATGGACTTTCCGATGACAAGGCTGTCCCTTCGCATCAGGTCGTGCTTGCGCCCATCCATCCAGCCTTCACCGTCGGCTTCGGGGTCGGAGACACGACCCCACTTGATGTGGGTATACAGGTCCCGATTCCAATACCGCTTTGTGTCAGGCTCTGGGGCATTTCCCATTTGTTCGTTGAGC
>CAXHAW010000199.1:0-4131 GCA_964014525.1 uncultured bacterium | reverse complement strand
GCTACATCCAACGCAAACGGACCCCGCAGGCGAATTTTGTCAATGCTACCCGTCCAATTTTCGGCAGAGGTCAAGTCCAATGTGTACGTTTCGAATCCAGTCATCCCAGCATTCACTGGAATGGGCATCGTGCCAACCAGCAAATTAGAATCGTCATACCAACGCAATTGGAAGCCCCCTGTGACGCTTGTGGGGTTGGACAAGGTCACGGTCATGGACCCAAACGCTGAGGCATCCAACCCCAGCCCGGAAGGACTCTGCATTTCGGCCACATTGTTTGCCCCTGTGACCGTCATGGTCATGAAGTCCGCACCCTCGGTAAGGACCACGCCCCCGGCACCGGTCCACCCCGCTTTGGTGCCCTGCCAGTCATAATCCGTAGGCTGAAGGGCCCCCGCATAAGTGCAACTTCCGTCCTCCACGGTAGCGGACGGATTGTAATTGCATGCTTCTGCGTCCATGCACCCATCAACGGCCTCGGCCACATCATTCATTGTCAGGCTCAGCCAATCAACATCGCCAAGGGCGTCCCCACCTCCTGCAGGGCCTCTCAAGCGAAACTTGAAGATTTCACTTCCCGCCCAGCCTGTAACATCAGTCAAAGACACAGTGTAGGTCGCAGCAGCATCCATTTCAGTGCCCACCGGAATGGTCGCCTGTCCGAGAAACACATTTGACGCATCAAACCATTTGAGCAAGAACGAACCCACTGGGGTGTGGTTCCGCAGCGAAACAGTGAAGCTGTCATAATCATCGGCCATCAAGCCCAATCCAGTTTGACTTTGGATGTGCGGTTGATTGCCCGTCACGGTCATGGTCAGGAAGTCCGAACTGGACGACACTGTGCATCCTCCAGCTCCCGCCCACCCATCAGTGGTTCCCTGCCAATTCCACGCATCCTGCGAAAAAGCAGTGCACGTGGAGATAAAAACAAAAACGAAGAAATAGGTGAGTCGACTTAACATGGGTTCATTGGTCAAAAACAAACAAGACGAAAAGGGATTTTGAAGCATCTAATTTAATAATTTGGATGACAACAGGCCGATTAACTGCATTGAATATTCGCAACAAGTTCGCCAGTGCCAAAGCGGATTAGACCCATTTGGGCTTTCCATCATGGCCGTTTTGAAAGCCGACGCAGGGAGTCCAATTGCAATGACAAGGCCACCTTGACTTGACTGTACTCAGGCTCTGAGGCCACATTGGTGTTTTCATCCGGGTCTTTTGTCAAATCAAATAGCATTTCCTCAGCTGCACCCCCCTTTTTTTTGCTTTGAAACTCTGTGTAACTGAACAATTCAGTGGTTACCGTTTCTCCTGTGTGGAACTTAGAAAACGTTGCGCGGCGTTCTGCATTCCCGCTGAAACCCAGCACGGGACTTAAATCTGCACCTTCCACGTGGGGTGGCACTTGCACCCCAGCAATAGAACACATCGTGGGATACAAATCGGTCAATTCAGCCATGGAAGCGACCCTGTGACCTTCAGACTGCCCGGGCAAACGGATGAGCAGCGGAACCCTCAAGGAGGTTTGGAAATTGCAATGTTTGGCCCAGAGGTTATGCTCTCCCAACTGCCATCCATGGTCACCCCAAACCACAACGGCCGTATTGTCCTCCAACCCCAATTCATGGAGCTTGTCCAGCAACTGTCCCAACAAGTGGTCCACGTAACTCACACACGCGAAGTACCCATGACGAAGTGCCCGTTGTGTCGAATCTGGAACGTCCACGTCCACATCATCAGGAATGTCTTTGTATTTCCTTAGTTCACCATAAGAATGCATCGCCGCCTTTGGCACATTTTCTGGCGCATACCGATTGTCCGCAAGGCCAATTGAGTCGGGATTGTGCAAGTCCCAAAACTGCCCGGGCGCACAGAACGGCAAATGGGGCTTGAAGAAGCCCACACCCAAAAAAAATGGACGATCGCCCCGGGACAAGCGCTCCAAATCCGAGAGGCTTTTTTCCAAGGTCAAGTCGTCACCGTACACGGCACCAGAGTGGCCATACTCAAAAGCTGGTCCATGTCCGTCGCGCGCGGCAAGTGCAATATTCTCCGGGTTCTGATAGTCGCGAAAATCACGCTCAGGCCGCCAGGCTTTCTCACTCCATGCCCCCATCGAGTCCTTGTTTTTGTGCAGAACCTTGCCATTTGAGACAGTGATATAACCATGAGATTTAAACCACTCTGCCACGATGGGAACACCCGGTGCATCCTCATCTGCCCGTGAAGCAAAGGTTCGGAATCGATTCTCATTGGGACGGAGCCCCGTCATCAAAGACGCACGTGAAGCACCACACACAGGAACGGCGCACACTGCGCGGTCAAACACATACGCTTCGTCTGCGAATGCATCCAAATGAGGTGTGACAGCAAGCCGACTGCCATAGCATCCCAATTCAGGCCTCAAGTCATCGATGGCAACGAACAACACGTTGACCGAATCCTGGATGACTTCACCCTGCTGTGGCACCAAAGCGCAGATTGATGCTGCCCCAAGGCACACTGCCACCAAGCCCATGGTCAATTCTCTGCTCATCAATGTTGCTTTTCTCATTTGGTTAACCCGCCGCAAGAGACGTCCCTCATGGCCCTAGATCGTGCTGCCATTTTGAAGCACATCAATTGACCAAGACATAACTGGCACTAAAAGGAGGAGACACCACCAACAGCTTGTTTGTCTCAAGCTCCCATGAATTTGCGGGAACCTTCCAATATTTCTCGGGGCCTCCAGCAGCATAAAGACCAGTCTGGTCATTGATGAAGGTCTTGCGAGACAACGGATCATCGTTGTGCACGAGGTATTGGAAGGCCCGACTGACCTCATTCATGTTCTGCAATTCAACTTCCACAACATGAGGCTCGGCACTTCCATTCAACACCACCAACCCTGCCTCACCCGAAGCAAAACTGGATGCGTGTACCCTCACCCCTTGGTGATCCGTCGGAGCGTCGTGATAGGTGTCGCCAAAGCACTTGTCATACAGGTAATAATGGTAGAACGACGGATGCGGCGTCAGCTCCGGAACATCCCGCTCCTTGGGGGAGGCAAACACACCGTGATCCTCTCCATCCGCATAACCATTCGAGATGTCCCACATCATGGCCGACCCATACCCTTGACGAATGAATTCCCCTAGCGCATGGGATACAAATAGACCTGCAGAATGCGACACGTTGGTCGCCCCATTTTGCGCACTGATGGTGGCACGACTTCGGGTATTGAATTCCGTCAGCGCCACAGGCAAGGCATTGGCCTGCAGTCCAAGGGTCTTTTCCAACGTTTGGTTGACCACTTGAATGTGCGAGTAGGCTGTGTCCACGGACGCAAACATCTCCTCGGGCGACAACACTGCCTTGAAATCGGTGAAGTAGTCATGCAAAATGATGTAGTCCGCCACATCCATGACCTCGGGTAAGACCTCCTCATTCCAGTGCTTTTGAACAGGGTTCTTCGACTTGGGCTTTTGATAGCCCACGACGCCCACCTTGATAGATGGATCCACAGCTTTCATCGCTTCGATAAAAATTCGACAATGCTCCCCATACTTCTTGGGGCTGATGGTTCCGCGACCAGGGACATCATATCCAGCCTGCCAAGGCCCCCAGTTTTCATTTCCGATTTCCCAAAATCGAATGTCCAGCTTGTTCTCAATGTTTGCGTCATGCACCCATGCCGCAGCGTATTCAGCCGCCAACTTCACCCGTGCCTCCTCAACTTCCTCATCCCCGTACAGGGCATATGAATAATTGACACACACTGAGCCGGTCGCACCAGTTGACAGCATGAGCTCGTAAAAGTGCGCTGGACTGAATTTGAAGTTGCCCTGATATCCCAACTTCGGCGGCGTGAACTTGCCGTTGTTTTTCCAAAGGGTGTCTGGAACCCCCGGCGGACAGTCTGACGGTGAAGCCGCATCCCAGAAAAAGTCATTGGACGCATTTCCACCAGGGTAGCGAATGATCGAAAGCCCCATGTCGCGGAGAGGCAGCAGAAATTCCTCCTTGTCGACATTGGCGCGGTTCACCCAAATTCCGAGGTTGTTCCCAAAAATGTACTTGCTGATTTTGGTCAAAGGCAGGTTGAAATCGACAATGGCATGAACATCGGCGATGCCTTTAGGGCTG